>CAWVYV010000062.1:0-6153 GCA_963934475.1 uncultured Alphaproteobacteria bacterium
AATCTACTAAAGACTATATTTGGACTCTCTATGAACATTGGAATATTAGAGAATGGGTAAGTTAAAACATAAAGAATTATTAAATTTTATACATTTTCTTTAGGTAAATATTTTTTAACAGATAATTCTCCACTTATATACTCAGCAAGCACATCCATCAATCCAGTTTCTACTCTCCAATTCAAGTAAGATTTTTGCTTCTCAAATGATTCCCATTCCTCTATGAGCAAAACATTTGAGCTATCTTCCTCATGATATGTTTTTACACTTATACATCCGTCAAATGTTCTAGTTTCTTTCAAAGCTTCTGACATCATAGCTAGAAAACTATCGAGCTTCTCTGGTTTTATTGGAAACACTAAATTAACTAATACACTCATATTTTTATCCTTTTTTTAATTTAAGTTAAGTTTTTTAATTCTATTCTTCTTTTATGTAGTACTGGCTCTGTATAGCCTGAAGGTTGAATTCTACCTTCAAAAACAAGGTCGCATGCAGCTTTAAATGCAATAGTATCAAATGTAGGGGACATAGGAATATAATTTTTGTCATCAATATTTTGCCCATCAACAACTGAAGCCATTTTTTTCATTGCTTGCATTAATTGATCTTCTGTTACTATATTATGATGCAACCAATTAGATAAAGCTTGAGATGAAATTCTACAGGTGGCTCTATCCTCCATTAAGCCTACATCATGAATATCTGGAACTTTAGAACAACCTACACCTTGATCTACCCACCTTACTACATAACCTAATATACCTTGTGCATTATTCTCTATTTCTTGAGAAATTTCTTCATTTGACCAATTATGTCCATCCGCCACAGGTATTTTTAATAAATCCTCTAATGTACCTCTAGGTCCAGCTTTGGAAATACTATTTTGAACATTAAAAACATCAACTATATGATAATGCATTGCATGAATAGTTGCTGCAGTTGGACTAGGTACCCAAGCACAATTTGCTCCTGCTTTTGGATGAGCTATCTTCTGCTCCAACATATCCTTCATTAAATCTGGCATTGCCCACATACCTTTACCTATTTGAGCACGTCCTTGTAATCCACATTCTAATCCTATATCAACATTTCTTTCTTCATAAGATTTAATCCATTCTGTAGACTTCATATCTCCTTTACGTAAAAAAGGTCCTGCTTCCATAGATGTATGTATTTCATCACCTGTCCTATCTAAAAAACCTGTATTTATAAAAGCTACCCTAGATTTTGCAGCTCTGATACATTCTTTTAAATTAGCACTAGTTCTGCGCTCTTCATCCATAATACCTAATTTAACTGTATTAGCAGGCAACTCTAATATTTTTTCTACATATGAAAATATTTCTTCTGTAAAGGCAACTTCTTCTGGTCCATGCATTTTTGGTTTAACAATATAAACAGACCCTTTTAAAGAATTCCGTATTCCTGAAGATTTTGACAAGTCATGCATAGCAATTAAAGTTATACACATAGCATCTATCAAACCTTCTCCAACTTCTAACCCTTTACTGTCTAAAATGGCTGGGTTTGTCATTAGGTGACCAACATTTCTATTTAACATTAATGACCGGCTTTTTAAAAAAAGTTTTTTGCCTGAAACTGAAGTATAATCAATATCTTCATTTAATCTTCGCGCTACAATTTTACCGTCCTTTTCAAACTCTTCTAATAAATCTCCCTTCATTAAGCCTAACCAATTTCTATAAGCTAAAACTTTATCTTCGCCATCCACTGCAGCAACACTATCTTCGCAATCCATAATAGTTGTCAAAGCTGATTCCAAAACTATATCACTAATGTTTGCTGTATCTGTTTTTCCAATTATATGATTAGGGTCAATTAAAATACGTATGTGCAGACCATTTTTCACTAATATAATTTCATTTATAGAGTTATCTTTTTCTCTAAAACCTAAATATTGATCATTATTTTTAAGCTGAGCATCTCCTGCTTCAGTAGATAATTTTAACTGCCCATTATTCACAGCAATCTTATTTATTTCAGACCAATTATTACCATTTAAAGGAACCACTTCGTCTAAATGCGCTTTAGCATGAGCAATAACTTTGCTTCCTCTTTCAGAACTATATTTTCCTGAAGGAGGTAAACCTCCCATTGCATCTGTTCCATAAAAAGCATCATATAAACTTCCCCAACGGGCGTTGGCTGCATTTAGTGCATAACGAGCGTTCATTATCGGCACTACTAATTGTGGGCCACATACTTTAGCTATTTCCGAATCAACATTGGCAGTATCTATTTTAAATTCTCCTGCATCCTCAACAAGATAATCTATTTCACTAAGAAAAGATTTATATGCTTGAGAATCATGGGGTTTTCCTCTGTTAGCTATATGCCAATTATCTATTTTTGATTGCAAGTCTTCACGTTTATTTAAAAGATTACTATTTTTAGGACCCAATTCTTCTATTATATTTGCAAAGCCTTTCCAAAATTTTTCAGAATCCACTCCAGTTCCAGGTATAGCCTCTAATTCAATAAAATCTACTAATATTGAATCCACACTTAGACCATTTTTATCTACTCTATTTACCATTTAATTTACCTTTTTATAGTTATCTTTTATTTAATACTAATCCATATTTTAGATAATTTCTATCTATAAAATATAGAAGAAATAGCTATGTATAGTAAATTATATATATAAACCAGCTGTATATCCTGAAGCCCAAGCCCATTGAAAATTAAACCCTCCCAAATGACCACTAACATCTATTACTTCACCTATAAAATATAATCCTGGCTGTTTTTTTACTTCCATAGTTTTAGAACTAAGATAATCTGTATCTACTCCACCCAATGTAACTTCAGCCGTTCTATAACCCTCAGTAGCAGAGGGTTTTAATACCCAAGCATTAATTTTATCACCAATAAATTTTAATTTTTTATCAGATATTTCTGCTAAAGGTTTTTCTGCGAGATCTTTCCACCAGAGAGTTTGTATTTCTATTACGAAAGCTTTTGGAAGCTTTTCAATCAAGCAAGTCCTTAATAAAATTTGTTTTCTATGTTTTTTTTCATTTATCAAAAGGTTATATGTGTTTTCATTTGGCATTAGATTTATTATGATATGATCTCCTGGATTCCAATAGCTTGATATCTGAAGTATTGCCGGCCCACTTAAACCTCTATGTGTAAATAAAAGATTTTCTCTAAAGCTTGTCTTATTACATTCAACAATAACCTCAAAAGCAATACCTGATAGCCTGTCTGAAATAATTTTAAAATTTTCATCAAATGTAAATGGGACTAAACCTGGTCTTGTATCTTTCTTTAATAAAGAAAATTGTTTGGCTACATTATAGCCATAACTACTTCCTCCTAATGTAGGAACTGAAAGACCTCCTGTAGCTACTACTAAAGAGTTACATTGTTCTTCAAAAACTTGTTTGGAATATTGAGTTCCTCTTATTAAGAATCTAGCCTTATTATCTAGATATAAAGTATTATATTCTTCTATATTTTTATCTAGTGTAGTTATAAAGTTTAACTCACAGTGTGTTTTTATTTCCACACCTTGCTCTTCGCATTCTTTAAGCAGCATATTTAAAATATCTTTAGATGAATTAAGACAAAATAATTGATTATGCTTCCTTTGTTCATATTCTATATTATGCTTTTCAACCATACTTACAAAGTCTTGTGATGAATAGCGGCTTAATGCGGCTTTACAAAAATGAGAATTATGAGAGAGAAAATTATCTGCATTAACAAACTGATTTGTAAAATTACATCTACCACCTCCAGACATAAGGATTTTTTTTCCTACCTTATTTGATTTTTCCAGAATTAATACTTTTCTACCTCTTTTAGCCGCTGTCAAAGCAGCCATTAAGCCTGCTGCTCCAGCACCTAAAATGATAACATCATGTATAGCTAGTTTATCTAAAGACATAAGATATTAATAACGCTCCGGACCAATCCACTGTGCATCTGAATATCTGTCACCATATGCCCAACCCAATGGAAGAATACTTTCTATTTCTGATATCATTCTATCAGTAATATCAACTTCCATAGCTGCAGCTAATTCATTTAAATGCTTAACAGATCGTGTGCCAGGAATAGGTATTATATTTTCACTTTTAGCTAAAAGCCAAGCGATAGATAATGTAGCACTCGCTACTCCTATATCCCTAGAATACTTCCTAAATTTATCACTAATTTTGATGTTTTGATCATAATTTGGTTGTTTAAAGCGAGGGTTTACTTTCGTAAAATCTAATGTTTGCGCAAAATCATATGATAAAGGGCTATCTGTTAAAAATGTTCTTCCAACAGGGCTAAATGCTACTAATGCTGTTCCCAATTCTTCGCATGCCTGAACTAATCCCATCTCAGGAGCACGAGTTGATAATGAATATTCAGATTGGACTGCTGCTATATGGTGTATAGCTGATGCACGCTTAAGAGATGAAGGTGCTATTTCTGAATATCCAATACTTTTAGTTTTTCCTTTTTTTATTAAATTTGATAGCGATTCTGTTACTTCTTCAATTTCTATATTATGGTCTCTTCTATGGACATAAAATAAATCTACACAATCTATACCCATTCTTTTTAAGCTTTTATCTAGCTCTTCTTCTAAATGCGCTCCCTCATTATTAAATCCTCTTTTGCCAGTTTCTGGGTCAGAATAAATAGCAGCTTTTGTTGCAATATTAAATAAACTATTTGCTTGCTTACCTTGCTTTGATAAAAATTTTCCAATCCTCTCTTCAGACTTACCCATTCCATAAATATTGGAGGTATCTATATGCCTCAGATTTAAATCTAGAGCTGCAGTTAGAACTTCATTAGCTTGATCATCATTACAAGGGCCATAGAAATTTGTAAAAGACATAGCTCCAATTCCAACAGGAGCAACTTCCTCACCATTTTTTCCTAATTTTCTAAATTTATTATACTTCATATATATCTGCCTTTCATAAAATCTTAATAAGTATATCAGTTTTTTTTTAAAATAATGTAATATTTTCATCTAATTATTAATTATGAGCCTCCAATTATAATGATTAATATACAAAAATAACTCATACTTATTTATACTAATCTATAAATATGCGAACATACCTTGAAATTCTTTTTTTAATTTTATTAATTGATTATCAGAATAGGGACGGTTATTTGATTTTCCCCACACGGTTTCAGGCCAAGATAAGTCCTTCTTGTTTCTAACAACTATATGTATATGAAGCTGTGATACTATGTTGCCTATTGACGCGATATTTATTTTATCTGCTTTGAAATAGTCAGATAGTTTTTTTGATATTTCATTAACTTCAAAGTCTAGCTTCTTCCTATCTATTTCTGTAAGTTGATATATCTCAGAGATATTACTTCTTCTTGGCACTAAAATAACCCATGGATAATCAGCATTATTCATTATAAGAAGCCTACATAAAGTTAAATCGCTTATGTGATGCGTATCCGCTTCCAATTTTTTATTTAAATTAAAGTATTGCATATTTCTTACCTATTATTTTTATTGTTTTAAATATTATACCAAATGAAATTAAATAATTATATTATAGCTAATGACTCTCTATTATAAAATAATTTAACAAACCCTCAGTAGATTTATAAAAAAAATAAACTAACTTATATCCAATTCTAACTTTTCACTTTTAATTTCTAATTCTAGCCATTTCTGTTCAGCTTCTTTTAATTCCTGATTAATTTTCTTAAGTTTATTTGAAGTTAATTTAAATAAATCTGGGTTTGACTGAAATAAATTTGATTGTGCTAAAATATTATTTTGAACTTTAATTTCTTGTGTATAACTTTTAATAATCTCAGGTAGAATCTCAAGAGCATGCTTATCTTTGTAAGTTAGCCTAGGCTGTGATTTTTGAATATTTTTGATTTTAGTTATTTTTTTATCAATAATTTTTGTAGAATTATTTTTATTTTTTTTTTGATTTTTCATATCACTGTATCCACCTGCATATTCTATCCATTGCCCCTTTCCTTCATAAGCAATCACAGAAGTTACTACACGGTCTAGAAAATCTCTATCATGACTTACTAAAATAACAGTGCCTTTATACTCGCTTAGTAATTCTTGAAGTAGATCTAATGTTTCTATATCTAAATCATTAGTTGGCTCATCTAAAATTAAAAAGTTAG
>CAWVYV010000063.1:0-6134 GCA_963934475.1 uncultured Alphaproteobacteria bacterium
CTCTAGCTCCACCTATTGGCCCTAAAAAAGGAACACCAGATATAGTTAATGCTGCTGCAGTTCCAATTATAGCTGGGATATCAGGATTATTCTCTAAATCATGGCTCACTACTGTACATATAACTTGAACTTCATTCATAAAACCTTCCATAAACAATGGTCTTATAGGCCTATCTATTAATCGAGAAGTTAAAACTTCTTTCTCACTTGGACGCCCTTCTCTTTTAAAAAATCCTCCAGGTATTTTACCTGCTGCTGAAGCTTTTTCTTGATAATGAACAGATAAAGGAAACCAATCCTGGTTTGGCGTTGCATTTTTTGCTGCAACTACAGTACACAAAACTTGTGTACCTCCATATGTTACCATTACCGCCCCTGCTGCTTGACGTGCAATTTTTCCTGTTTCTAAAACTAGTTTTTTTCCGCCAAATTCCATCTCTTCTCTACTTATATCAAACATATAATTTCCCTTTTAACTTCCTCTAAAATTAGATTATTAAGTCTAAAGACTTAATTATTTAAAATATTATTATTTACGTAAACCTAACTCTTTAATTATTTTTAAATATGATTCTTCTTCCTTAGCCTTTAAATAGTCGAGTAAACGTCTTCTTCTATTTACCATTTTTAAAAGACCTCTTCTTGAGTGAACATCTTTTTTATGGTCCTTGAAATGACCAGTAAGATTGTTTATTCTTTCTGTTAAAATAGCAATCTGCACCTGTGGAGAACCAGTGTCTCCCTCTTCTCTAGCAAATTTTTTAATTACTTCTTGTTTTTTCTCTGCTGTTATCGACATCAACAGTCTCCATTATTTAATTGTTAAACACTCTAAAGGGATGGATATATTTATTTTCTACTCTAGCAAGTGCTATAGGAGCATTATTACTAGTGATATAAACTTCCTTATTATATGTCCCTTCTTCTAATACTAAATCTTCTAATAAGACTTTTTGACCTCTAGAAATAAGAATTGCCTCATCACTAGTAATATCGATTGCCGGGATGTCGTCCAGCACAAAAGATATAGGCTTTATAGCCTTAGATATTGTAGCTTTATCTACTAGGTTGGCAATATCTGCAAGTAAAATCGCATCTTTATGAAAAAAAGGCCCTACAGATAAACGGTTTAAATAAACTACATGTCCATGTGTATTCAAAGCTCTAGCCATATCTCTAGCTAAAGACCTTACATAAACACCTTTACCACATTCTATTTTTAATCTAGCTGAATCTTTATTAATATATTTTACTAAAGAGATTTCTTTAATATAAACTTCTCTTTCAGGTATGTCAGAAATAATAGAATTTCTTGCAAGCTTATATGATCTCACACCATTAATTTTAATCGCTGAATATGCTGGGGGTTTCTGTTTAATTATACCAGTAAATTTTGGTAGAATATTTATTATATCATTCTTTAGAGGCCTTATATTGCTTTCTGCTACTATTTTTCCTTCTAAATCATCTGTATCTGTAGCAGCCCCCCATTTTATATCGAATTCATAAGATTTATTAGAGTTCATTGCAAAGCTCATAGTCTTTGTTGCTTCTCCAAGTGCTATGGGTAAAACACCAGAAGCTAGAGGGTCTAAGGTTCCTGCATGCCCAGCTTTTTTTACCTTAAGAACTCTTTTTATTTTGTTAACAACCATTGCAGAAGTCATGCCTACTTCTTTGTTTACTATTATCCAACCACTCTTTATATTTTTTAAATCTTGCTGCAAAGTATACTTTTCTCCTATTTCTACTTCTTAGCACTATTAATTAAATTATCAATAAAGGTTTGCCTCTCAAAACTATCATCTAACATAAAGTTAAGTCTGGGCGCTCTCCTTAACTTTAACTCTCTAGTTAAAGGGCCTATTAATGGGCGGCATGCATTATTTAGAGCAGAAATTAAATTTTCCGAATTATTTATACCTCCAAGCGTAGATATATATACGGAAGCATTGCTTAGGTTAGGAGAAATTCTTACTTCTGTAACTAAAATTGAGGTTTTATCAATAATAGGGTTATGAAAGCTATGATTCTGCATCATAAAAGAGATAGCTTTTCTTAAGTTTTCTCCGACTTTTAACTGGCGATCTGAAGGCCCAATATTTTTTTTTTTCATTACTGTAAAGTTGGTATTTCAGTTTTTATTTCAAAACATTCTATCAAATCACCTTCTTTAATATCTTCATAATTCACTAAGGACATGCCACATTCTGTTCCCTCTTTAACTTCATCTACTTCCTTCTGATGATGTTTAAGAGTAGCTAAGTCCCCTTCATGTATCACAACATTATCCCTTAGCAAACGAACCTTAATATTTCTCTTTACTACACCTTCGGTAATCTCACAGCCTGCTATTTTTCCAACTTTTGTTATTTTAAATACCTTTTTAATTTTTGCATAACCCAGAAAAACTTCGCTTTCTATAGGTGCCATTAAACCAGAAAGAAGGTTTCTAATATCATCTAGTATTTCATAAATTATTGAATAATATTTTATTTCTATACTGTTCTGTTTCGCTATTTTTTTAGCCGGCGCATCTGCTCTTACATTGAAGCCTATGACTATAGCACCAGAAGAAACAGCCAACATAATATCACTTTCATTTAGAGCTCCCACTCCTGATAAAATAACCTGTGAGGTAACTTCATCATTCTGTAAATCACGGAGTGCAGCAGAAATAGCTTCCATAGAACCATTTACATCCGTTTTTAATATTATTGGTAAAGCTTTTCTTTGGCCTTGTTTTATTTGAGTTAACATTTGGTCCACGTTAGTAACAGCTGCTCTAGCAGTTAATGGGTTATTTTTTTGAGATAGACTTTGCCTGTATTCTGATACTTCTCTTGCTCTTGATTCGCTATTTACTACCGCAAATTGATCTCCCGCTTGCGGGACTGAATTTAAACCTAGTATTTCTACTGGTTCACTAGGCTCCGCAATTTTTCTACTATTGCCCTTGTCATCAAGTAATGCCTTCACTCTTCCATAATGTGCTCCTGCAACCACTATATCGCCTACCTTTAAACTTCCACTAGAAACTAATAAAGTTGCTACTACACCTCGGCCAACATCTACTCTTGATTCTACTACTACTCCTGAGGCACTTCCTTCTTTAACTGCCTTTAAATCTAACAATTCAGCTTGCAGATTAATGACTGTAAGCAGCTCATCTATATTTGTTTTATTTAATGCAGACACTTCAACTGCAACTACTTCTCCACCCACATCCTCTGTAATGACATTATGCTGTAAAAGGTCTTGCTTAACTTTTAATGGATTGGCTCCAGGAGCATCTATTTTATTTATAGCTAAAACTATAGGTGCTTTAGCAGCTAGAGCATGTTGTACAGCTTCGATAGTTTGAGGCATTACAGAATCATCTGCCGCCACCACTAATACTACTATGTCTGTTATGTTTGCACCTCTTGCCCTCATTGCACTAAATGCTGCATGGCCAGGCGTATCTATGAAAGTAATCGTCTGCTTTTCTTTAGTTACCACTTGATAGGCACCAATATGCTGAGTAATTCCGCCAGATTCCTTGCTTACTATATCTGTAGACCTAATCGCGTCCAATAATGATGTTTTTCCATGATCAACATGACCCATAACAGTAACCACTGGAGATCTTTTTTCTCCTTCCGCGTTATTTTTTACTACTTCTAAGCCTATTTCAACATCTGCATCTGAGACCCTTTTTACTGTATGCCCAAAATCTATTACAACTAACTCTGCAGTATCCCCATCTATCGCTTGATTTGCTGTAGCTAAAACCCCACTCTTCATAAGAGATTTAACAACTTCACTACCTCTAATTGCCATTCTACTTGCGAGGTCTTTAACAGTAATTAATTCAGGAATAATTACTTCCCTTACAATTTTTTTTGTTGCCTCTGCTCCGCCACCAGCATTCTGGATTTTTTCACGTTCTCTAGCTCTCTTTACAGAAGCAAGGGAGCGTTGACGTCCTTCATCTTCAAATGCCTGATTAATACTTAATTTTTTTTGTCTTCTTTGGCCAAAGTCTCTTCCTAAAGATAATTGTTTTTTTGCATTTTTTTTCTTTTCTTCTGCATCTTCCTCTTTTCTTAAACGAATTGATTTATCACTATCTGATTCTTTGACAGGCGCAGGAACATCTTTAGTTTTATCTTCCGCCTCTTTTGGATCTTTTTTTATTGCTTCTTTTTTTACTTCTTCTTTTTTTACTTCTAAGCTTTCTTCCAATGCTTTATTCTTAATTTCCTCTTTCATCTTAATAGAATTGTTTAAAGCATTTAATCTCGCTTCTTTTTCTAAATCTGATAGGCCTATATCTTTGTTATCTAGAAAAGATATGTCCTCATCTTTTTTGTCATTAAAAGCTTTGTAAGTTCTAATCTTTTTAACTTCTACTGATACTGATTTAGTTCTCCCATGAGAAAAAGACTGGCGCACAGTTCCTCCCTCTATTGTTTTTTTTAATTCAAGTCTTGGAGAGGAAAAGCCTAGTGTTTGAGAATTATTGGCGCTTTTTTCTTCTTCTTTTTTAATATCTGGTTTTTTATCAACCATAAGTTTAACCTTTAATTATTAATTTAATTTAAATTTCATTAGCTTATAAAAATCTGAATTTAATGTGGCAGATAAATTACTTATCATTATTGCTACACATAATACATTTTTATAACCTACTGCCTTACTTATCTCCGACCTCGAAAAAGTTTTGTTTAATAAGATTTTACGATCATCTATAATTTTTAAAACAGCACCTTCTAATTTACTATCTTCATTAGCTATTAAAACCACATCAATACTATTATTTTTTAAACTCTTTATTACTTTATCATATCCTATTTCTAATAAACCTGCTTTTTTACTTAAACCTACTAAATTCAAAACTTTTAATTTTAAACTATTTTCAATATTCTCTGTAAAAGAGTTTTGTATTTTTAATTTTTTTTTAAAAATTTCATCAAATACTTGGCTCCTTATTGCCTTTTCTATATCATACCTAGAGGGATTACACCATATTCCTTTTTCATTTAGCCTAGCATTAACATCACAAATTAAAAAATTATTCATTTCTTTAAATAATAACATTTGTTTTAAATAAAAAATATTACCCGTTAAAGAACATGCAAGCTTATATTTTTTATCCATAAAAATTTTATTTCTAATACATATAAATAATTATTTAACTTCTGTATCCTCTTTTTTATTAGATTCACTGTCTTCTTCAAACCAGCCAGCTCTAGCTCTCATAATAATTTCATCTGCATCCTTATTAGGGATATCAATACCATCTAATATTTCTTTTAGTTCATCACTAGCTAGATCTGCTAAATCATTAATATTTTTAATACCAGCGTTCCCAAGTTTCACCAACATAGCAGTATTTAATCCTTCAAATTTAGTTAAGTCCTCACTGATATTTAGTTTTACTATGTCCTTTTTTAAACTCTCATCAGCTTCTTTTAAGCTAACTAAAGCTCTTTCTCTTAATTCTTCAGCAACTTTTTGATCAAAGCCTTCTATTTCAATTAAATCATCAATTGGTACATAAGCTACTGCTTCTACAGATGTAAAACCCTCTGTAACCAAGACCTGTGCAATAACCTCATCTACATTTAATCTATCTATAAATAGCTGAGAAGTACTTTTCATCTCTTTTTGTCTTCTTTCAGACTCAGAGCCTTCAGTTAATATATCTATATCCCATCCAGTTAGCTGACATGCTAACCTAACATTTTGACCTCTTCTACCAATCGCTAGACTTAACTGGTCATCAGGAACAATTATTTCAACCTTTTTTTGCTCTTCATCTAAAACCACTTTTGTAACCTCAGCAGGCGCCAAAGCGTTAACTAAATAAGTAGGCACATCTTCTGAGAATGGAATAATATCAATTTTTTCATTTTGTAACTCTGCAACAACTGCTTGAACTCTACTTCCTCGCATACCCACACAAGCGCCTACTGGATCTATAGAATTGTCTTTAGATGAAACAGAGATTTTAGCCCTACTTCCTGGATCCCTCGCGACTGACATAATTTGAATTATGCCATCATATATTTCAGGCACTTCCTGAGTGAAAAGCTTAGTCATAAATTCATTAGAAGTTCTAGATAAATATATCTGAGGACCTCTTTGTT
>CAWVYV010000064.1:0-6114 GCA_963934475.1 uncultured Alphaproteobacteria bacterium
AAAGAATGATGAATATTAATTATTTTACCACTATATTTTTCAGAAATTTCTTTACTTAGTATTTGCATATATCTAGCTAATATTATTGCTTCAGCATTATACTTATTGATCAGCTCTTCTAAGGATTTTTCCGCAATAGCTTTATTATCTTTGTTTACTTCAACACAATGAAATGGAACATTGTAGTTTTTAGCTAAAGCTTCCACATCACTATGATTTGATATTATTGCAACTATTTGAACTTTTAGCTCTTTAGTTTTAACTCTATATAATAAATCCATTAAACAATGATCAAATTTTGAAACCATAATTATAATTTTTGGAGTTTCTTCTGTACTATAAATATTAAATCTCATATTTCTTTTTATAGCTATTGTATTAAATAAATTTCTAATTTTATTAGTATCTATTTTATTTTTACTATTAATTGATAAAGCTTTAACCCTCATAAAAAATGTATTTGTTTCTGCATCCCCAAACTGATTAGATTCTTTTATTGTTAATCCTTGCTCAGACATAAAACTAGCCACTTCTGCAACTATGCCAAAAGTATCAGGACAAGATAAAGTTAATATGAATTCTGATTTATCATTAATTTTCATTTAAATTCCAAAACGTATAAAAATAACTTATTATTTCTTCATAACTAAGATCTAAGAAATAAACAATAAAAATATATGGATTAAAATTGTATAATTGGAAAAAATTATCACTAAAAGAAAAAGAATTATCTCTTAATCCTAAAAATGCTGTTTTAGAACACCCTAAACTTCAAGCTATGGCAACATCCTCTGCTAAAAAGTATAGAAATGCTCACTCTAATAAATATATAAATGTTTCATATGGTAAGAGAACCAATCAAAAATTAGACATATTTTTACCTGAAAATATAAATAACAACCCTGTACAATTATATTTTCATGGGGGCTATTGGATTGCTAGAGATAAATTTGACCATTCTCATCTAGCAGAACCTGCAGTAATTAATAATATTATACATGTTTCTGTAAATTATGATTTATCCCCTAATGTTACCTTAGATATAATAGTTGAAGAGACATATGAATGTTTAGAATGGGTCATAAAAAATATTTGTAAGTATGGTGGCAATCCTTATAAAATAAACCTTGTAGGACACTCTGCAGGTGCTCATTTAGTAGCTATGGCGCTTACAAAAAATTATAGCTTAAATTCTTTTATAAAATCTGCGACATTAATAAGTGGTATTTACCAACCACAAATAACAAAATATTTATCAATTAATAAACAAATTCATATTGATAAGAATATTATAAAGCTTACTGATGTTTATAAGAATAAAATTGTACAAAAAACAAATATTCTAATTGTAGTTGGGAGCGATGAGCCTAAACCTTGGAAAAAACTCTCTATAGATTTTTCTGAATGGCTACAAAAAAATAAAATATCATTTAAATTCTATAACGCTATACATTTAAATCATTTTACTCTAGTAAAAGCTCTTTCTAACTATAAAAGCCCTTTATCTAAAAAAGTAATAAATATGTCTGTAGAAGCATGAAAAAAAAATTACACATTCATTTAGACCCAATGGGTGGAATATCAGGAGATATGTTTATTAGCGCAATGATTGATGCTGATTCCTCCTTACAGAATCTAGCTAAAACTATTTCTACAAAAATTATAAAAGATATAAAAATTAGTATTAAAAAAGCTTCTATAAACCATATATCAGGCACTAAATTTTCTGTTACATTATTATCTAAGACTCATAACCATCATAGGTCTTTTAAAGATATAAAAAAAATTATCGAGGAAAGTTATTTAAATAAGAGAGTAAAAGATATTTCTATTAATATTTTTAATGCATTAGCAAAAGCGGAATCACAAGTTCATGGAGTAAGTATAGATAAAGTTTCTTTCCACGAAATTGGTGCTTGGGACTCAATTATTGATAATATAATAGCAGCAGCAATTATAGATAAGCTCGAAACTAATAACCAAGTTACTTGGTCATGTAGCCCAATTCCTATTGGAAAAGGAAGCATTAAGACAGATCATGGAATTCTAGCTGTCCCCGCCCCTGCGACATCTATATTGCTTAAAAATATGCCTATTATTGATGACGGAATTGAAGGAGAAAGAACTACACCTACAGGTGCAGCAATCTTATCTATCATAAAACCATTTCCAGATATAGCATCTGCAAGTAAAGGAACTTTAAATATTTATAAACAAGGGATAGGGATAGGAAATAAAGATTTAAAAATAATACCAAATGTGTTGAGAGTATTAATTTTTAAATCAAATAAAGCTTCTATTAAAAATACAAGCAATGACGTTGTATCTGAAATATCTTTTGATATTGATGATCAAAGCCCAGAAGATTTAGCCTTATCACTAGACTTAATTGCTAAAAATAATGGTGTCTTAGATATAATACAAAATCCTAAATTTGGTAAAAAAAGAAGAATAATAATTAATGTTATTATCCTAGTAAAAGTTGAAAAATCTAAGGAAATAATAGAATTAATATTTAATGAAACAAATACTATAGGACTAAGACATTCTATAATTAGTAGGTTTATACTTAATAGAGAAATAAGCAAAATGAGTTATTTTAATATAAAGTCTACTCAAAGACCTTCTGGTAAAATAATTAAAAAAGTTGAATCAAATGATATTAAGAATTATTCTTATAAAAACAGAATATCTATAAAGTCTAAAATAGAAAAAAAATAATATGTGGCAAAATATACTAGAAAAAGTAATAAAAGATTTATTAGATGAAAAAACTGAAATGCCTACAGTTGCAGTAAGCGGGGGGATAGATAGCCTAACTCTAGCTGTGTTTATGAGTAAATTATTTAATGAAGAAAAGGTTAATGTCGCTCATGCTATAGGGCCAGCTGTTCCAATAGAAGCTACTAATAGAGTAAAAATAAATGCTAAAGAATATAATTGGAATTTGAACATAATAAATACTAATGAAATAAATGACCCCAGATATAGAGCAAACCCTATAAATAGATGTTTTTTTTGTAAAGAAAATTTATATTCAACTATACAGTCTTATACAAAAGGAATTATCTTTTCAGGAGCTAATTTAGATGATTTAAGTGATTATAGACCTGGACTAGATGCAGCTAAAGAAGCTAATGTAAAACACCCTTTTATTTTAGCAAAAATAGAAAAAAAAATAGTCCGACAATTAGCATCTGAAATAGGGCTTGGGGAATTATCAGAACTACCCTCTTCACCATGTTTAGCAAGTAGAGTAGAAACAGGCATACCTGTTACTTCTGATTTATTAAATAAAATAGATAAAATGGAAAGAATAATTAAAGAAATAATTCCTGGTGCAGACATTAGATGCAGATGGATGTTAAATAATTTATCAATTCAATTTAATGAACCAAAATTAAAAAACATTAATGATGAACTTAAAAATTTAATTAGTTCTAAGGCGACAAAAATATTCTCTATTAGAAATACGAGTATAGAATTTAAAGAATATGTAAAAGGTAGTGCTTTTATTTTAAATAAAGAAAATTTATCCATATGATAGTTGAGCATTTAATTGATTTTAATAGAGAAAATAGAATTGGAATATCTGAAACTATTTTTTGTGAAAATAAAAGCACAAGTCAAATAAATAATATTTGTAAGGACCTAGATATTAATAAAACAACGTTCTTTACAAGGTTAAAAATAGATACATATAAAAAACTAACTAGCAATATTAAAAAAAAGCTAATCTATAATACGGCATCCCAAACAGCCATATATGGAAAAAAACCTTCAATTAAAAAAAATAAAGCTAATATAGCTATAATATGCGCAGGCACTTCTGATATGCCAAGTGTTTTAGAAGCACAGCAAACTTTGTACATATCTGGAATAAAGTCTGATATATTTGCAGACTTAGGAGTAGCTGGGCTTTGGCGTATACAAAAATATTTAGATCAAATTATGAAGTATAAAGTTCTAATTGTTGCAGCTGGAATGGATGGCGCTCTAGTTAGTGTTATAGGAGGGCTCGTATCACTTCCAATTATAGCCCTACCTACTTCCACAGGCTACGGTGTAGCTAATAAAGGCGTAACAGCATTAAATGCAATGTTAGTAAGCTGCTCACCTGGAATATCTGTTGTAAACATTGATAATGGGTATGGGGCAGCATCAGCTGCAATAAGGATTTTAAATGTTATCAAATAATAATATAAAGCTTTTATATGGTAAAAATGGCTTATTATTGAATATTGAAAATAATTGGAAGCCAAATATAATTAGAAAACCCATAATGCCTATTATTGAAAATATCCCAAAAAAAATTGAAGAAATATTTAGTAAACCAATTAACAGTAAAAGCTTATATGAAATTTGTAAGAATTCAAAATCAGCATGTATTCTTGTATGTGACATAACCAGACCAGTTCCAAATGATTTATTCATAGAATATATGATTAAGGACATGAATAAAGCAGGAATAGAATTAAAAAATATAATAATAATAATAGCGACAGGTTTGCATAGACCTGCTCCAGAAAAAGAAATAAAAGAAATAATTAAATCAAAATGGGTCCTTAGTAATATTAAAATAGTTAACCATTATGCAAGAGATGATAGTATGCATAAAAAAATTGGTGTTACTAGTAAAGGCAATGTAATTAAGCTTGATAAAAGGTTTTTAGAGTCAGATGTCAAAATAGCAACAGGACTTGTAGAGCCTCACTTCATGGCAGGGTATTCAGGAGGCAGAAAAGTAATAGCTCCAGGAATTGCACATGCAGAAACTATTACAACATTTCATAGTGCCAGATATATGGAAAATAAATTTTCCACCAGTTGCAATTTAATTTCTAACCCACTTCATGAAGATCAATTAGAGATTGTTAAAATGATAGGCAATGTATATGCCGTTAATTGTGTAATTGATGAAAATAGAAAATTATCCTATATTAATTTTGGTGAAATAATTTCTAGCCATCTAAAAGCTGTAAATTTTATATCCTCCTATGCAAAAGTTAAATGCAATAAAGAGTTTTCCACTATTATTACAACTGCAGCAGGGGCACCTTTAGACAGTAATTTTTATCAAACTGTAAAAGGTATGGTAACTCCTTTAGGTATTCTTAAAGAAGGAGGAGACTTAATTATAGCTGCAGATTGCTCTGAAGGGCTTGGGTCTGACGAATTTATTGCATCTCAAAAAAACCTTCTAAATATAGGAGCAGATAAATTTTTAGAGCAGATATTAAATAAAGACCATGCAGAGATAGATGAATGGCAAACAGAAATGGAAGTCAAATCTTTAAGAAAAGGTAATATATATTTATATTCAAAAGGTCTAAGTGATATTGATAAAAAATTAACCGGTGTAAATATTACGAATAATATAGCAAATACCATAAATAAAAGTATAGAAAAACATAAAGATTACAATATAGCTATTATACCCGAAGGACCATATGTAATTCCAGTAATTTAGTAAATTCATACATATAATATAATTATTAATATTCCTATAATAGTGGTAATAATTCCAATAATTTCATTTGAGCTTATTTTTTCTTTAAAATAAAAAATTGAAACTAATAAAGTAAAAACTAATTCAATTTGTCCTAAAGCTCTTACATATGCAACATTCTGTATGCTCATAGCGTAAAACCAACATAAGGATGCAAGTGCACCAAATAAACCAACTATTGCACCATGTTTCCAATTCATTAAAATCAAATAAAATTGCTTAATATCTGTGTAAAAAATGTAAAAAGTCATTACTATGGTTTGTATAAAAATCACTACTAAGAGCGTAAAAGCAGATGATACAATATAATTAGCAATGTCTAAATTATGAGAAGCAGCCCTAAACAGTACAGCAGATAAACCAAAAAATGCACCTGAACATAAGCCTAGTAATACTGAATAACTTAAAAAAGAATATTTCTGTTTAAATTTATTAGAAGAAGTAATAATAACTCCCACTAAGCCAATTAAAATACCTATTAATCCCATAAATGTAATAGTTTCATTAAGCAATATAAAACCAAATAATGCTGCCTGAATTGGTTCTGTTTTAGAATAGGTTGTACCTAATGCAAAATTACTCGTAATAAAAATTTTTAATAATAA
>CAWVYV010000065.1:0-6107 GCA_963934475.1 uncultured Alphaproteobacteria bacterium
TTTAGTTTCTATATTTAGACTGTTTTGGGCACCTTCTAAATAGTCTGCTAATTCTGCACCAATCTCTACATCTTTCCCAGCCTCAAAATATATTTCAGATAATTTACCATCAGTCTGTGCATATACTTCTAAAGTTGCTTTATCAGTTTCTAACTCTACTAGCACTTCATCTTTCTTAACAAGGTCACCTTTTTTCTTTAACCATTTAGCTACAGTTGCTTCTGTAATTGACTCACCCAAAGACGGAACAAGAATTTTCATTTATAAATACCTACCTTTTGTATTGTTCATTTTAATTTAATACTTTTTTTGTATCTTTAGTTATTTTTTATTAAGCATATTATCATCTGCCAATAAAGCTTTATATATTAAATCATTCTGTTCTAAAACATGCCTACTAAATAATCCAGTTGCCGTTGAAGCCTCCGCTTTTCTACCTGCATAAAACAATCTATTTTGTTTGGAACCTACCTCAATCATTACGTCTTCTATTAGTGAATTAATATAACTCCAAGCACCCATATTTTTTGGTTCTTCCTGGCACCATATTATTTTAGCCTTACTAAAGTTTTTTAATTCTCTAATTACGGCATCTTCTGGAAAAGGATAAAGTTGCTCCACTCTTATTATTCTGGTGTTTGTTAATTCTTTTTCTTCTCTTTCTTTTATTAAATCATAAAAAATTTTTCCTGTACACAATACTATCCTATCAATTTTATCCTGTTTTGATATTTTTTTTGGGTCTGGTAGCACTCGATGAAACCACGACCCTTCTGTCATATCAGATATTTTTGATACCGCATTTTTATTTCTTAATAATGACTTTGGAGTAAATATTATAACAGGTTTTCTGAAAGACCTATGCATCTGTCTTCTTAAAACATGAAAATAATTAGCTGGCGTTGTACAATTTACAACTTGTAAGTTATCTTCTGCACAAAGTTGTAAAAACCTTTCCATTCTTGCTGAAGAGTGTTCTGGTCCTTGACCTTCATAACCATGAGGTAATAATAAAGTTAACCCAGACATCCTTAGCCATTTACTTTCACCTGATGATATAAACTGATCTATTATAACTTGCGCACCATTTGCAAAATCTCCGAATTGCGCTTCCCACATTACTAATGCATTTGGTTCTGCTAAAGAATAGCCATATTCAAAACCTAAAACAGAGGCTTCAGATAATGGGCTATCTACTATCTCAAATACAGCCTGCTCCTTTGAAATATTGTTCAGTAAAACTATTTTATTTTCATTCTCTTGATCTACTAATACGGCATGTCGCTGAGAGAATGTTCCTCTACCCGAATCTTGGCCAGTAAGCCTGATTTTTACACCTTCTATTAATAAGCTTCCTAAAGCCATTGCTTCTGCTGAAGACCAATCAATAGATATTTCTCCTTCATAAGATTTTTTTCTTTGCTCTATAAACTTTTGAAGTTTTCTATGAAGTTTAAAACTTTTAGGTATATTTGTTAAACCCTTAGATACTAATTCAAACTGATCAATATTTATACTAGTATCGCCTCTTCTTTTACCTTTCTCTCTTGCTCTATCTAAACCTTTCCAAGCACCACTAAACCAATCCGCAGTATCCGGCTTATAGGAACTAGCCTTTGTAAACTCTTCTTCTAATTTCTTAGACCAGTCACTTATAAAACCACCCGCTTCTTTTTGTGATATTAAATTTTGTTCTATAAGCTTTCGACTATAAATTTCCTGCGTCGTAGGATGACTTGAGATGGCCTTATACATATTAGGCTGTGTAAATGCAGGTTCATCACCTTCATTATGACCATGACGTCTGTAACAAAACATATCAATAACTATATCTTTATTAAATTTTTGACGAAATTCAATTGCCATTCTGGCCGCATGAACTACTGCTTCTGGGTCATCTCCATTTACGTGAAATATAGGAGCTTGTATCATGAGAGCTACATCAGAACAATACGGACCAGATCTAGAATTTACTGGGTTTGTAGTAAAACCAATTTGGTTGTTTATAATAAAATGAATAGTTCCACCAATTCTATAACCTTTTAACTCAGATAAATCTAAAGTTTCTGGAACTAAACCTTGTCCTGAAAATGCTGCATCTCCATGAATTAATAATGCAGCAACTTTACGCCTCCCTAAATCTTCTTTTTGATCTTGTTTAGCTCTTACCTTCCCTACAACCACAGGGTTTACAGCTTCTAAATGGGAAGGGTTTGCTGTTAAAGATAAATGTACTTTTTTACCATCAAACTCTCTATCTGATGATGTACCTAAATGGTATTTTACATCTCCTGCACCTTCTATATTTTCTGGTTGAGATGAATTGCCTTGGAATTCAGAAAAGATAGCTTCAAACGGTTTTCCCATAAAGTTAGCTAAAATATTTAATCTTCCTCTGTGAGCTGTACCTATAACCACTTCTTCTAAGCCTAATTTACTTCCTCGTTTCAATATTTGTTCTAATGCAGGAATCATAGATTCTGCACCTTCAAGACCAAACCTCTTTGTTCCAGTGTATTTTCTATCTAAGAATCGTTCAAATATCTCAGCGGCCACTAATCTTTCTAATATTGCCTTCTTACCCATATCAGTAAAATCAGGCTGATTTAGAACTTTCTCTAAAGTTTGTTGTACCCATGCTTTTTGCTCAGGATCTTGAATATGCATAAACTGCACGCCAATTGTTCCACAATATGTCGCTTCAAGGTTTGTTAAAATTTCTCTTAATGTTGCAGATTCAATACCTAATACATTATCAATGAATATAAGCCTGTCCATATCTTCTTCTTTGAATCCATAACTTTCCGGATTAAGTTCTGGATGATCTGAAGACTGTGTTATTTTTAATGGGTCTAAGTTTGCTTTTAAATGACCTCTAACTCTATAAGCCCTAATTAGCATTAATGCTCTAATAGAATCTAAAGTCGCAGACCTGCTATCTTTATCTAAAGGTGTATTTATATTTATTTGATTTACAGAGACCTCATTATTTAAATTAAATTCCTCTAAAAATGAAGATGCATCAGGAGTAAGATCATTAAAGAATTCTTGCCAATCTATATTTACTGAATTTTTATCCTTACTATAGGCAAGATATAATTGTTTTAATTCGTTAAAACGATTTTGCTTATTTAAAGTCTTTATTGACAAATTTTATATGCCCTTCTTATTGATCAGATAACTTTTAACATTTCCTGGCCTATTGTAGCTGGAGAAGATGCTATATAAACTCCTGCTGATTTTAAAGCTTCAATTTTATCTTCTGCTCCTCCACTACCACCAGATATAATAGCGCCAGCATGACCCATTCTTTTTCCTGATGGGGCACTTAAACCCGCAATAAAACTAACTATGGGTTTTTTTATTTTTGAGTGTTTTATAAAATCCGCTGCTTCTTCTTCAGCTGAACCACCTATTTCTCCTATCATAATAATGCCTTTAGTCTCATCATCAGCAAGAAAAAGTTCTAAAATATCTATAAAGTTAGTTCCAGGAACAGGATCTCCTCCTATACCAACGCATGTAGTTTGCCCTAATTTACATGCTGTAGTTTGATCTACTGCTTCATAAGTAAGAGTGCCTGACCTAGAAACTATTCCGATACTTCCTTCCATACAAATATGACCCGGCATAATCCCTATCTTGCACTGGTTTGGAGTTATTAGGCCTGGACAATTAGGTCCAATTAATCTGCTATTTGAAGAATTTAAAACTTTTTTTACCTTTACCATATCTAATATAGGGATACCTTCAGTGATACAGACAATTAACTCTATTTTTGCTTCAATTGCCTCTAATATTGCATCTGCCGCGAACGGCGGTGGCACGTATATAACACTTGTATTAGCATCTGTTTTATATACAGCCTCGTCTACTGTATTAAAAACTGGTAAATCTAGATGAGTAGACCCTCCTTTACCTGGAGACACCCCACCTAACATTTTTGTACCATATGCTATAGCTTGTTCAGAATGAAATGTTCCTTGCGCACCAGTAAAGCCTTGGCATATTACTTTAGTTTCTGAATTTATTATTATAGACATTTATGCCCCCCCTATTGATGAAACAGCTTTTTTTGCAGCGTCTCCTAAATTATCTGCGCTAATAATATCTAGTCCTGAATTATTTAAAATCTCTTTACCTTTTTCTACATTAGTACCAGCTAAACGAACTATTAAAGGAATATTTATCTCTATATTTTTAGCTGCAGCAATAACTCCTTCAGCAATTACATCACATCTCATAATTCCACCAAAAATATTAATCAGAACTGCCTTTACCTTGTCATCAGACAAAATTATTCTAAATGCTTGTTCTACTCTATCCTTAGTAGCTCCACCTCCCACATCTAGAAAATTTGCAGGGTTTCCACCTTCCAGCTTAATAATATCCATTGTAGCCATAGCTAACCCAGCTCCATTTACCATGCACCCAATATTTCCATCTAAACTAATATAACTTAATTCATGTTTAGCTGCTTCTAGTTCTCTTGCATCTTCTTCATCTTCATCCCTCAAACCTTCTATATCTTTGTGTCTATATAAAGCATTATCATCAAAATTCATTTTTGCATCTAAAGCTAATACATCATTATCTGCCGTTATTACTAAAGGGTTTATTTCTACTAAACTTGCATCCGTCTCTTCTACAGCTTTTGCCAGAGCAAGTATAAACACAACAGCTTTATTTGAGACCGCTTTTTCAAGACCTAATTTAAAAACTAACTGTCTTGCTTGATAAGCTTGCATGCCTATTAAAGGGTCTATTTGCACTTTAAAGATTTTTTCTGGTGTTTTTTCTGCAACTATTTCTATTTCAGTTCCACCTTCCGTTGAAGCCATCATCACATACTTTTCACTACTTCTATCAAGGACTACCCCTAAATATAGCTCAGAAACAATATTAATTCCTTCTTCAACAAAAATTTTATTTACTTTTTTACCTTCTGGCCCTGTTTGATGCGTTATTAACTGCATACCTAACAATGAATTACTAATTTTTTCAACTTCCTCTAGGCTATCGGCTATTTTCACTCCTCCAGCTTTTCCTCTTCCTCCGGCATGAATTTGTGCTTTTACAACCCATTTTTCTCCTCCTATATCTGATGCAACTTTAACTGCCTCAGAAGCAGAGTGTGCTTCTTTTCCTCTAGGTATACTTACTCCAAATTTAGCTAATAATTTTTTTGCTTGAAATTCATGAATATTCATTATTAATTACCAATATTTTTTTATATCTAATGAGTTAACTTCTTATCATGTAACAAAAATAAATCAACCTGCAACTTTTAAATTAAAGGTCCTATATGCAACCTAAAGTTTTATTTTTTTAAAGTGTGAAGCTAAAGATTTATCAATATTTTTACAGGCTGAAACTAATTCTAATACTGCTTTTACAGATTTATTAAACATAGATTTTTCAGTTTTGTCTAAACTAACTTCTATAATTTTTTCTATACCTTTTTTACCTATAACAACAGGAACCCCTACATACATTCCTTTAATTCCATATTCACCATTCAACATAGCAGCACATGGTAATACCCTTTTTTTATCTTTTAAGAAGCTTTCTGCCATTTGTATTGCAGATGTTGCAGGAGCATAGAATGCTGACCCTGTCTTAAGCAAAGAAACAATTTCAGCTCCTCCATCTCTAGTTCTTTGAACTATTTCATTCAACTTCTTCTCTTTTATCCAGCCCATTTTGATTAATTCTGATAAAGGAATACCTGCAACTGAAGAGTATCGTATTAATGGAACCATAGTGTCTCCATGCCCTCCCATTACAAAAGCTGTTACATCTGATATAGAAACATTTAATTCTTGAGATAAAAAGTATC
Source organism: uncultured Alphaproteobacteria bacterium (assembly GCA_963934475.1). Lineage (GTDB taxonomy): Bacteria > Pseudomonadota > Alphaproteobacteria > TMED109 > TMED109 > TMED109. Next base: position 5,840 of record CAWVYV010000065.1, read on the forward strand.
TAAAACGTGAACTATCTAATATTCCGGCCATACCTACGACCTTATTAGCAGGAAGTCCGCTGAATGATCTTAACGCCCAAACCATGGCATCTAGAGGATTAGTAATACATATAACAAAAGCATTTGGGCAATATTTTTTTATTCCTTCTCCTACAGTTTTCATAACTCCTAAATTAATCCCAAGGAGGTCATCTCTACTCATTCCAGGTTTTCTTGGAATACCAGCTGTAACTATTACAACATCAGAATTTTTTAATAAGCTATAATT
>CAWVYV010000066.1:0-6052 GCA_963934475.1 uncultured Alphaproteobacteria bacterium
TTGTTTCTAAATCACTATGACCAACTAAAATTTGAGCACATTTAATTTCAATTTTCTCAAAGACACTTTTCCAGGCTTTTGCTAATACTATTTGGCCAGTAGCTGCTGCGGCTTGTTTTTCTGAGAGTATTAAAGATTTGTTTTGCAAATTAAGCTCAGTTTTTCCCAGTGCAATCGCTCCAGAACTAACTATTAAGATCTCTTTATCGTTATTTAATAAAAATAATATATCATTTGCTAAATTTTCCACCCAGGCACTATTAATATTGCCTGTATTAGGATTAACTATTAATGAAGATCCAACCTTTAAAACTATTCGTTTAGCTTTATTAATAGATTCTATATTAATTGAATTTATGGAGACCATTTTTCTTCTTTAATTTGATTATTATTTTCTTTATTATGTTCTGTCACAAAAGAATATAAAGTATTTATTATGTTGTCTAACCCTTCTTTATTTAAAGAAGATGAAACTATCACACTACTTTTTGTGTGTTTCTCAATTTTTTTAATTATTTTATTTAAATCTTTTTTCTCTACCAAGTCAGCTTTACTTATCACAAGTATCTGTTTTTTATCTTTTAAACCTTTTCCATAAGCTGTTATTTCTTTTATTATACTTTTATAGTCTTTAAGGTGATTCTTGGAACTTGCATCTATTAAGTGCAAAAGGATTTTACATCTTTCTATATGGCCTAGGAAGCGTGTTCCTATTCCAACACCTTTATGAGCATCACTTATTAATCCTGGGATATCAGCTAATATAACTTCTTGATCATAATTTCTTATTATGCCTAATTGAGGAGCAAGGGTTGTGTATGCATAATTACCAATCTTTGGGTTAGCATTTGTAATTGCTGATAGCAAAGAAGATTTTCCTACATTAGGTAGCCCTAATAGCCCTACATCAGCAAGTATTTTTAATCTTAACCATACCCATATTTCTTCTCCTTCTAAGCCAGGGTTTGCTCTTCTTGGAGACTGTTCCATTGAGTTTTTAAAGTGAGTATTGCCAAAGCCACCATTGCCACCTTTTAAAAACATAACTCTATCGCCATCTTTTGTTATGTCTTGCAGCACACTTTCTTTATCTATATCAGAAATAATTTGCGTACCTACAGGTACCTTTATAATAATATCCGCACCTTTGGCTCCAGTACAATTTTTTCCAGAACCATCTGTGCCTTTTCTAGCTTTATAATGTTGTTTATATCTAAAATCTATTAGCGTATTTAGTGAAGATGATCCTTCAAAGATAATATTGCCACCTTTGCCACCACCACCACCATCCGGGCCGCCAAATTCTACAAACTTTTCTCTGCGGAAACTTATACAGCCATTCCCACCTTTTCCAGATTGTAAATAAATTTTTGCTTGATCAAGAAATTGCATTTATTAAACCAATTTAATAGAGATATATAAAATGTAAGGTTCAAAATTTCTTATATAATTATTTTTAAGTGCTCTCTACTCTAATTATTTTTCTTTTATTTAAGCCGTGTAGAAAAGAAACTTTCCCATCTTTAAGTGCAAACAGTGTGTGGTCTTTTCCCATGCCTACATTCTCTCCTGGATGAAATACAGTCCCTCTTTGTCTAACAATTATATTACCTGCTATAACAGCTTCTCCACCAAACTTTTTAACACCTAGTCTTCGTCCAGCGGAATCTCTTCCGTTATTAGATGATCCGCCTGCTTTTTTATGTGCCATGAATAATTACTCCTTATTTGGGGCTTTTTTTGTTGTTTTCTTTACAGCTGTTTTTGCGCTATCTTTTTTTGTAGTAGCTTTAGTTGCTACCTTCTTAGCTACTGCTGATTTTTTTGTAATATCTTTTTTTACAGTAGGTTTGGTTTCTACTTTTTTAGCCTCTACTGTGTTTTTTGTTGCAGATTTTTTAAGATCTATAGATTTTATTCTTATAACTGTTAAATCTTGTTTATGTCCTTTTTTTCTTCTGTAATTTTGTCTTCTTTTTTTCTTAAAGATGATAAGTTTAGGGCCTCTTGTTTGCTCAATGACTTCCCCTGTTACAGAGGCAGTTTTTAGTTCAGCTTCTTCTATATGTATTTGAGCTCCTTCACCCATCATAACTATATCTTCAAAAGTTATTTTACTTCCACTTTCACCTAATATTTTCTCTACTAGGATCACATCACCTGCTGAAACTTTATATTGTTTGCCACCACTTTTTAATACTGCGTAATTCATATCTTTTCCGAATTTCTGTTATTAAGTTACTTATTATATGTTTTATACTTTAATATAAAAATTATTTTAGTGCTATTAAAATAGTATATTATAATAGAATTGGAATATTATATGTTTGTTAAGGTTCTTACAACAATTAATTGTATTTTTTTATAATTATAATTGGAGAATGTTTTGTTTCTCAGTTCTGAAGTTATTATTACTGCCTTCATTAAAACAGCAAGATTAAATATGCTGGATGCTTATTTGGTAAGAAGGGGCGATAGTAAATCTGGTGAAATCTTTTTAAGACTAAATAATTTAAATGGGCACTCTAAGATTTACTCTTACAAAAAATTGAATATTAAAAATTATTGGGAAATTTATGGTGTTGATTCATGGCAAGAAGATAATTTAATTAATGATAAAATAGAAAAAATTATTAGTATTGATTCAGATATATGGATATTAGAGCTTGAAGATATAGAAGGACGTTATCCAGATTTTTAAGAGGAAACTTATTTAGAATAAGTTTCCTCTTTTCTCACCCGAGCTAAAAACTAAATTTTATAATTTTTATCTGCAGTCGAATGAACTAGCGACTGCTAATACAGTTACATCATCATCACCAGGAGTATTGTCTCTTGCTGATAACTCAGGAACTATTATCATATAGCTGCCATCATCCATTTGTCTTATTGCGATATCAGCTGGACCAGATAGTTCAGTATTTGGAACTAATGCTAAAGTAGTAGCTTCTTGCCCTATACAGTTAACATAAAGTCTTGCAGGTATATCACCTCTAATTTGTGTGTTAACCATAGTTCCTTGCGCTGTAAAATCTAAACCATCTAAGGCTCCTAAATTTCCGTCTATAGGGGCAGGCAAAGACTTCATATCGCTAATAGCATATATTCCACCATTTGCAGGATCTGGTGCTCCAGCAACAGGACCAACTGTGTTTACATATACCATGCCATCAATTGGAGATACTTCTACACCATCTGGGTTGCCAGGAATAGGAAGAAACTCGGGCATTTTAGTGGCTTTTTTTCCTGAAGCTAATGCATCTAAGCTATCCACAGATATTTTCCATAACCCGCCAGCACCATCCCATGGAGGTTCAAATTGAGCTCCACCAAATGCAGTATCTGCGACAAATAAATTACCATCTTTGTCAAAACCTAAAGCATTAATTAAAATAATTGGATTACCAGTTATTTCTTCAAAAACTGATCCGGCGCCAGTATCTATTTCACCTAAAATTTTACCATCAGTATTAAATGCTAAAAGTTTAGACCTCATTCTATTTCTATCTGTAATAGTTTTGCCCTCTTGGTCTACTATTGGAGCAGAGCCTACACATAAAAATATAGTTCCCGCAGGAAACATACCTGTAGAAACTGGAAGGACTCCCATTCCTAATGGAGAACTGATCCCAGTAATAAGTTTTTCTTCAACCATAGTAAGTGTTCCATTGCTATTAACACTTAATTTGCTTATATAGCCTTCGTTCTCTGTCCAAGAGAAACCTTCTCCTCTATCCCCAATTTCAGCAGAATTGGAAATGAAAACATATTTACCGTCATGACTGAATATTGCTGCTTCAGGGTTATCAAAATTCTTAAGAACTTGTTTAACCACAGCAGGGGTAGAATGAACACCAGCATGAATATCGGAATTAGGCTTATAAGCAGTATCAGCTTTGGCGCTATAAGATGAAGATGCAAACAGAATTAATAAGCCAAGTAAAACAATACTAGTTGCAAGCATAGACATAATTATTTTATCTTTAGTTCTAATAAACATTAATTTTCCTTTAATTATATTCCCAAATTAATAATTTATACCTCATTTATATTTAATGAGAATGATAATCATTCTCATTGACAACCTTAATCTTTCATTCTATATAATACAACATATAAATAATAATATTATATTGTTTAGGTGATAATAGCTAGCCTCCACTGGCTCTTATCACCTTGGACAATACATTCTTCAATATTTTTGCTTAATAAGTAATGCTATAAATATATTAAATTCCTAGATTTATTATACAATAATACATATATGAGAATGCGAATCATTCTCATTGACTACATCTCTAATATAGTATATGTTAAGGTATGGGGAGATGTCTTTTTAAGAGATGCCTCATTGGCCTTATTTTTAGAGTATTTAATTAGAGTACCTCCTTATTAAATACTCTAAGAGGCCTTTTCAAAATATAATTAGTACCTTTCTCTATAAATTATAATAGGTTTTAAACTAGTCCTTAATTCTTGACATTTTCTTATAATTATATACTTTAGAATAATTCTAAAGTATTGTTCAATTTAATTAATGGAGGCTAATGTGGATACAATTATTAATAGTAAAATTACAGATTTTAAAGTTCAGGCATATCAAAATGAAGAGTTTATAGAAGTTAATTCTAAAGATTTAAACGGTAAATGGTCAATTTTTTTCTTTTATCCTGCTGATTTTACATTTATTTGCCCTACTGAATTAGAAGATATGGCTAATAAGTATGAAGAATTTAAAAAAATTGGGGTAGAAATTTATTCTGTGAGTACGGACACGCATTTTTCACATAAGGCATGGCATGATGCTTCTGACACTATTAGAAAAATTAAGTATCCAATGCTTGCAGATCCTACAGGATTTTTAGCAAAAGCATTTGGAGTGTACATAGAAGAGGCAGGAATGGCATATAGAGGAACTTTTTTAGTGAATCCAGAAGGCGAAATTAAGCTTGCTGAAATGCATGATAATGGAATTGGTAGAAATGCAGATGAGTTATTAAGAAAAACACAAGCAGCACAATATATAAGAGAAAACCCAGATGAGGTTTGTCCAGCTAAATGGCAGCCAGGTAGCAAAACATTAAAACCAGGCTTAGATTTAGTAGGCAAAATATAAATCTAATTTAAAGGGTTCTTTTTTAAGAACCCTTTAAACTGATATATAGTGAGAGCAAAATATGTTAGAAGAATCAATAATAGAACAATTAAAGACTGTATTTAATAAATTAGAAAATAATGTTTATATAGTCTATGAAAATTCCGACCATATAAAACAAAATGAATTAGTAGATATGTTGCAAGGCATAGCATCTACTTCAGATAAGATTGTTTTAGAAAAATCTCAAGAAACTTCTAGTCACCCTAAATGTAAAATTTATAATTCTAAAAAAAAATCTAGTATTACATTTTCTGGCATACCTGGTGGCCATGAATTTAGTTCTTTAGTTCTTTCAATTTTAAATTCTGATTTAAAAGGAAAGTTTCCGGACGAAATGTTGATTCAAAGGATAAAACAAATAAAAGGAAGTATAAGCTTAAAAACTTTTGTTTCCTTATCCTGTGAGAATTGTCCTGAAGTTGTTCAAAGTTTAAATTTAATTGCTGTCTTGAAAGAGGACTTTCATCATGAAATGATAGATGGAGAGTTTGCACCTGAGCTTGTAACTGAATTAGGAATTCAAGGTGTTCCTAGTGTTGTGGATGGTAATAAGCTTATACATTCTGGAAAAATTACTTTGTTAGGCTTAGTAGAAAAATTAGAAAAAGCTTATGGAAAAAATGAAAATATAAAGAATAAAAAAGATCTAGGACTTTACGATATAGTGGTGATAGGAGGAGGCCCTGCAGGAGTATCATCAGCTATTTATACATCTAGGAAAGGCCTAAAAACTGCTTTAATAACGGACAGAATTGGTGGACAAGTTCAAGACACTAAAAGCATAGAAAATATGATTTCTATAAATTATACTGAGGGTAAGGACTTATCTAATAGTTTAGATAAGCACATGAAAGATTATGACATAAATATATTAGAACACAGAAAAGTTGAAAG
>CAWVYV010000067.1:0-6034 GCA_963934475.1 uncultured Alphaproteobacteria bacterium
ACCTAATTATATAATATTCTATAACTTCTTTATTAAAATTAACTTGCTAAACAAAACTAAATATTGTTATCAGCAGAGAATGCTATTTAATAATAAAATTTCAAGAAAATTTTCATTAGTATATTTTTCTATATTTATGGTGATTGGAATTAACGCTCCCTTTTTTCCCCTTTGGCTTTCATCAAAGGGTTTTGAAGAACGCTATATTGCATTTATATTGTCTGCCGCTGTGTTAACTAAACTTGTTGTTAATCCTTTTTTTGCTGGTTTAGGAGATAAATACGGGAACAGAAAAATACCTATGCTTTATTTATCATTCTTAGCGTCTTTAATACTGCTCTCCTTAAACTTTGTTACTGCGTTATATTCTTTAGCAATTCTATCTATATTTAGCTGGGCTTTATTTGCCCCCTTGATGCCCTTAACGGAAAGCATAACAACTACAGCACTTAAAAAATATAAATTTGATTACGGCAAAACTAGATTATGGGGCTCTGTTGCTTTTATCATAGTAGCTTTTTTTGGTGGATTAATTATTGAGGAGCATGGATTAAAATATGTTCCTATATTAATGTCTTTGGGAGCAATATTAGTTTTTATTTCAATATGCTTTATGCCCACTATTAAATCTTTGCCAGCTAGACATAAAATAACCACACTATCTTTATTAAGTAATAGAAATTTTTTTCCATTTTTACTAGCTTGTGGAGCCATACAGAGTAGCCACGGAATATACTACGGCTTTTCAACAATATATTGGAAAAGTATTGGTCTATCTGAAACCATAATTGGTGCTTTATGGGCAGAGGGTGTTATTTTTGAAATTATTCTTTTAGCATATTTTTATAAATTTAAAAACTACACATCATCAAAAAACTTTCTAATTTTAGCAGGGATTATAGCAAGTATTAGATGGGCTTTAATGGCGTATGCAGATAATATTTTATTTATTGCAATAATACAAATCCTTCATGCTTTTACATTCGGCCTAACTCATCTAGCTGCAATTTATTTTATATCTGAAGTTATGCCTGCTAGAGCGCAAGCAAAGAGCCAAGCTTTATATTCTGCAATCTCCATGGGCGCTTGTTTAGCAATATCGATTGCTGTTTCTGGAGATCTTTATAATTTATTTTATGAAAAATCTTTTTTCTTTTCTTCTATAATCGCTTTTATAGGAGTCATAATATCTTTATTTTTTATAAAAACTAGGAAGATCTCGTAAATATATTTCCACAATACGGACAGCTAATTGATTTTTCTTTTTCACCTATGCTTAAGTATATTTTAGGATGACCATCTCCATCTTCACCTCCAGCACAAAATACTTTTTCAATCTTCACCAATTTCTCTTTATTCTTTTTTGTATTTGCGTTCATAATAAAAAAAACCTTCTACTTATTATATATTGAATTTAACTTGTGAAAATGTTACCGACACTTATGTCAAATAATTATAAACTATTAAAGAATAAAATACATGACTAATATTAATCAAAATTTCGCTATTGAAATATCTGGTTTAAAAAAAATTTATAATCATAAAAAACCAAATGCCTTTGAAGCTCTTAAAGGTATTGATTTAAATATTCCTAAAAAATCTATATTTGGATTATTAGGTCCTAATGGAGCTGGCAAATCTACGTTAATAAACATTATTGCTGGGCTCGTTTTAAAAACTGAAGGTCAGGTAAAAGTTTGGGGTAATGATATAGATATAAATGAAAGAAATGCTAAATTATCTATAGGTGTTGTTCCTCAAGAACTTATTTTAGACCCATTTTTTACTCCTAGAGAAACCTTAGAATACCAAAGTGGTTATTATGGTGTACCTAAGAATGAAAACTGTGTTGAAGAAATATTAGAAACAGTTGGGTTAACAGATAAAGCAGACGCTTATCCAAGAAGCCTTTCTGGAGGAATGAGAAGAAGGTTAATGATAGGAAAAGCCATGGTTCATAGACCTCCTATTTTAATTTTGGATGAGCCTACAGCAGGAGTTGATGTTGCTCTCAGACAATCTTTATGGAAAGAAATAAGAAAATTAAATGATGCTGGTGTTACTATTATTTTAACTACACATTATCTGGAAGAGGCTGAAGCTATGTGTGATACCTTAGCGATAGTAAATAAAGGACAAGTTGTCGCTGAAGGGCAAACATCTTCAATGTTAAACAAACTTGATAAAAAAGAGTTAATAATTTCATTAAAAAATGATGACGCTGATAAAATTAAATTGGATGGAATACATTTAACCGTAATGAATAAAAGCTTAATAAAAATATCCTTCAAACCAAGTGAAATTAATGAAGGAGAAATAATAGAAAAGATATATAATAGTGGGGCTAAAATCAAAACTATCAACTCAAAAGAACCTGACCTAGAAGATCTATTTTTAGAAATAACAAATGAAAATTAACAATGCTATCTAATTTTATATTTATAATATCGAGTGTTCTATTAAATGCTCTGGCTCAAATATTATTAAAAGCTGGCATGAAACAATTTGGGGCTATAGACCTTAAAAATAATATTATTAATACCTGTATTTCTATAGCGTTAAACCCATATATAATATCAGGTTTTATCGCATATGGAATATCTATAATTTTATGGCTTTGGGTTTTATCTAAAGTGGATGTAAGTTTGGCATACCCTTTCCAAGCTTTAGGTTATATCGTTGTTACAATTCTAGCATGGCTAATTTTTCAAGAGCATATAGGATTTACAAGAATTTTAGCTCTGATATTTATTTCTATTGGTTTAATTATTTTAGCCTTTTCTGCGAGAATTCAGTAATTATGCCTCGATGGGTTTTAATTGGAGGGGCAGGTTTAACAGGCCTCCAAATTACTAAACAATTAATCAGTATGAAAGTACCTAAACCCAATATTATAATTGCAGACTTAAAAAATACTTTTAAAAATATTAACTTAAAAGTGACTATGGCCGAATGTGATATTGCAAAAAATATCATTCCAAAATTTTTAAAAGATGACATAATTATACATTTAGCAGCAAGACAATATCACATAAAAGTCCCAAAAAGAAATCAATTAAACTGGTTTAGAGAAGTTAATGTTATAGGAACCCAAAACATAATTACACATTGCATAAAATCGAATGTAAAAGGTTTAATATTTTTTTCTACTGACATGGTATATGGAATTCCAAATTATATACCTTTAAATTCTAACCATACTAAAAACCCAATTGGTCCATATGGTCAGAGCAAGCTTGAGGCGGAACAACTATGTATTCGAGCTAGAAAAAAAGGGTTATCTGTTACAATCCTTCGTCCACGACTAATCATGGGTAAAGGACGACTTGGTATAATGGAAAAATTATTTAAAGCTATATATTCTAATATGCCCGTCCCACTTATAGGTAGTGGAAAAAATTACTATCAAATGGTTTCTGTAGAAGACTGTAGTAATGCTGCAATTCTTTCCGTTAAGCATGGTTTTCCAGATTGTGAATTGAATCTAGGCTCAAAGACCGGCCCTAATGTGAAAAAGCTTTTAAGCTTATTAATTAAAAAAGTTAATTCAAAATCTTTTTTAATTCCTTTACCTGCGACTCCCTTAAAAATAATATTAAGCATTATGGAAAAAATTGGCCTACCTATTTTACATAAAGAACAATATAAAATTGCTGATAAAAATTATATTGTTGATATTTCAGATACATATTCTAAAATTAGATGGAAACCAGAACAATCGGATACAGATATGATAATTGAAGCATATGAACACTGGAAAAATATTAAATAATATGATGAAATATTTACTAAACATAATATTACTAATTTTTATAATATTATGTTTTGGTCTGCCTTTAGCTAATTGGGGCGCATTTATTACCATTTTGGTTGCACTATATGCAATATTTCTAAATAAAATTAATACTAAACCTATACTATGGTTAATATCTTTTATGTTACTTGCCAGCCTTTTCCTTGTAAAAAATTATATTAGCCCTCCTAATATACAAATGGGAGAACAAATCTACTCTCCGAAAGATGTTTATCTAAATGATGTATTACCTAAATATATTACCAATATGGCAAAAAATGAATGGGTTGCATTAGATCAGCCTTTTGAATCTTACCCTGCTAATACAGAAAAAACAAAAAATCCATGGGCGTTTTCTTCAGATGCTTTTTTTGATAATCCCAAAATGTCCAGAACACTAAAATCTTTAAACTTTAAAAATAGATATGCTTTACGTGTTGGTACATTAAATAATGCAAAATACAATTATTTTGGAAGTGAGCTAGGGTCTTCTGGTGCTTATTACCCTTTAATTTTTTCATTTTTTCTTCCTAATACAATGGCTTCAGAAAAACTTTGTTGGATAGGAAAATTATATATTGAAGATAATAATAGCTGGAAAGAATATTTTACTCAAAATAGAAAATGTATAACATTAGATAAAAAGCAATGGAAAGAAGATAAATACTTAACCATTTACGCTTTTGATTTTAATGAAAATATTCCACTTAGCATCTCTACTAAAAATTACAGGCAAATGTTAATATATATATTATCAATTTTGTATGCGGTCATCATATTATTATTACTTACAAAGTTAAATAGAGGCGACCTAACATTAGTCGCACTTTCTGTTATTTGCATTATATTATATATGGCAGACCAACACTATAGAGGCGGGCACCCTTCTAGTTTTTCCGGCCTACCATATATGGGAAGAGGTAATGATGGATTAACCCATTATTCTTATGCTCGTGAAATGGTGCAATCTCTCTCTCATCATAATATACTAGGATGGCTTAGAGGAAATGAAAATATATTTTATATGATGCCAGGAATGAGGTATTTATTAGGTATTACTATGCCATTTTTTGGAGAAAGTATTTTTGGGTTACTGCTAATTATTTCCCTAACCCCAATTACAATAAGAAGTTTACTAAAAAAAATATTTACTAAAAAATGGCAAATAATAATGCTTATTTGTTTTTTTATTATACCTGTATTTGAGGCCTTTGGGTTTTACCAAATTTATCTTGCCAAATATACTGTAGAAGGCTTTGGTTCAGGAATTGCAATATCAACTCTTATTGCTGCCTTTGCTCTATTATGGAAAAAAGAAAATATTATTTATACTAATAAAGACCTATTAATTATTGGTTTTTTATTGGCTATGGCTATTTCTTTACGGCCCAACTTCTTGCCTTTTGTTGCTGTATTATTTACAGGCTTATCTTTATATTTCATTTATACTAAAAAAGTACAAAAAATTATACCTTTAGGTATAGGATTTAGCCCCATTCTCTTAATTACTTATCATAATTACTTTTTTGGAAATGCTTTTGTACCTCTTACTAACTCTGCAACTATTGGCAACAATATGAGAAATGGGCCTGAAAAATGGAATAATTGCTTAAACTCTTTATCTGATTCCTGTAACCAAGTTATAAATCATCTTAGTATTTGGGTGTCTTATACTGAACCTTGGTACATAATTATTTTACTATGTTTAGTATTTATTCTATTTAATAAAAAAATGAATTTCATAGAAAAGCTATTAGCAATTTCTCTTATCTCTGGCCATTTAGTATTTTTATTTTATGAAGGAGTAGCAAGATATAGTCATGGAATTTGGCTATCGTCTTTTATCTTGTGTTTACCTGTATTAAAAAATCAATTAAAATATTTTTATAAAAAACCATTAACTATAAATAGAAAATAATATAAAGGCTTTGTCTCAATTTTATGAATAAATATAATCATTTTGAAAATAATGTTTCAGACATAATTAAGACTGAAGTTGACCAGTCTAAGTGGAAATTAATTAGAAAACTCCATTTACCTGAAAAATATAATGACTCTTCAGCAGAGGAAGTTAAAAAAGGAATAGTTTTGGATGTAGAGGCTACAGGATTATCTATCGGACATGATGACGTAATTCAGTTAGCTCTTTTACCCTTTGAATATGAAGCATCTTCAGGAAAAATTATACGAATTAATAAAGATAAAGCGTTTAACGGTATGAGAGAGCCTAGAGTTCCTATA
>CAWVYV010000068.1:0-5993 GCA_963934475.1 uncultured Alphaproteobacteria bacterium
TATAAGTAATTACATAAAATCTTCATAACTTCTAAAGCCTATACACATATCTCTAAACTATAACTATACTTGTTAACCCCATAAGGACCTAAGTGTATGTATAGTTGTTTATATTGTCCCTCCCCAAACATACTCTTAGGTCTTTACCAATACTGAAAGGAATATATCATGTAGTTTGAAGCTATCGCTTATTTCACTCTAGCTCTACTACATATAAATATTTTTTAAATTAGTTTTTCATATAGAAATTGGAAGGAAATACTTTGGAAGTAATGTATAAAATGTGTCTAGGTTTAATGTTTTTTTTAATAGTTATTCTTTTTGTCTCTCACATTTTTTATCAGACTCCTGATTACAATCAGTATTTAACTTTTTCTTTTGAAGAAATGATAACCCCCACAGAAGATATTGTTGCTATAGTATATGAAGAATAATATATGAATTATTTTTTAAGTCTTCGCCATTTCCATGGCTCTAAAAAATCTCCTTGCCATAAACCTAGTTTATTATTTTTTGCAAATAGCTCTTCATCAACATAGTCTTTAGAATATTTCCTATAAGCTAGAGCCCAACCTTCTTTAACAAGCCATTCGTTTATATTGATATTTTTCACGAAGCATGTAGCTATTAATCTCTTATATCTATCTTTTCCGTGAACACTACATTTTACCTGATGGCTAGAAATTAAATTAATTAAAGCTAGTTTTGCTTTAACCCCACACTTATAATCTTCGCCATTTTTATTTTTGCATAACTGTTTTATTTCTGGAGTATCTATACCGTGCAATCTAATTTTTTTATTATTAAATTTAATTGTGTCGCCATCAGTAATAATTATTTTGGTATTAGATAATATTTCTGTGATATTTTTTGTTTCATCCGACCATGCATTAAAGCATGCTGCTAATAACAACGGATATAATAAAAAATATTTGATATTTATAAACACTTTAACCTTTATTATATTATGGAAGAGGAACTCTGCCACCATCGGTAACTAAAGTTTGTCCAGTAGTAAAATCTGATTTTTCAGATAGTAAATAACAGACAGTATTAGCAATATCTTGAGGTTTTCCAATTCTTTTTAGCGGAGTAGTCTCAACAATAGTTTTTCTTGCTTTTTTATCTAGTGCTTGAATCATATCTGTTTCAATAAGTCCTGGTGCTACGGAGTTTATTCTTACATGTGGTGAAACAGCTGCAGCCAAATTTCTTACAAGAGCTATGACGGCTGCTTTAGAAGTTCCATAAGTAATCATATTGGGACGCATGCCTAATCCAGCGACCGAAGAGATACAGACTATTCGTCCAAATTTTCTTTTTATCATTCCTGGTAACACCTCTTTAATGGGCAAAAGAGTTCCATCGACATTAGTTGCCATAGTTTTTTTCCAAATATCATAATCTAATTCTAGGGGATTTTTAGAAAGCATTGCTATGCCAGCATTTGTAACTAAAAGATCTATAGGTCCTAATTTTTTTTCTGTATTCTTTATTAAATTTTTAATATCTTTTTGCTTTGATACATCGGCTTTAAATATTTCTGATTTAACGCCTGTCTTATTAACTAATTTTTGAGTTTCTTTTGCTGCCTTAATATCAGAATTATAATTAATAGAAATTGCAGCCCCATTTTTTGCTAGCTCAATAGCTATAGCTCTTCCTATACCTCTAGAGGCGCCTGTGACTAAAGCAACTTTTCCTTTAAATTCCAGTTGATTCATTTTACTATACTCCTATATATGTTTAGTAATTTAGAGTAGAGCATTAAAATTAATTGTTAAGGGAAAAAAATGAAAAAATTATTTATATTTTTTAGTTTCGTATTTTTACTATATTCAAAGTCAATTTTTGCAGATGCATTAGATGTGGCAATTAAAAATATTGATAGAACGCCAGAGAACATGCAAAGAGATCAATATAGAAACCCTAAAGCTACTTTAAATTTTTTTGGTATCAAACCAAATATGTCAGTTATAGAGCTATGGCCTAGTAGAGGATGGTATAGTGAAATATTAAACCCATTTTTAGATTCTGAAGGCGATTTTATAGGAGCAGGTTTTGATCCTAATTATGCTTCTTGGACTCCTAAAGCCATAAAAAGAAATACAAAAATTAGGGCAAATAGTAAAACATTATCTGGAATGAAAATGACAATTCTGCCACTAAATAATACCCCTTTAACAGAAAAAGAATCTGTAGATATGGTTCTAACTTTTAGAAATTTACATAATTGGCTGAAAGCAGAAATATTAATGGATGTTTTTCATAAATCCTATGCAGCGCTAAAGCCAGGAGGAATATTTGGAGTTGTGGAACATAGAGCCTTAGCGAATTCATCACTAGAAAATATGAAGAAGAGCGGCTATGTAACAGAAGAATTAGCAATTGAATATGCTAAAAAAGCAGGGTTTATACTTGTAGCTAAAAGTGAAATCAATGCAAATCCTAAAGATGGAACTATTCACCCTAAAGGTGTATGGACATTACCACCTAGTCTTAGACTTGGAGAGGAAGAAAAAGCTAAATATATAGCCATTGGTGAAAGTGATAGAATGACACTAAAGTTTATGAAACCTAACTAGTTTGGAATTTCTCTTTTATTGGAGAAAAATATAATAAGGTTAAAATAGCGCCATCAGTTAAGGTCGCGATATATTGTAATATATATGTTATCTGTCCTATAATTTGTATCTTTCCAAAGTATAAGCAAATTATGTAGCTGATAATAGTGTAAAGGAATAGGCTTCTTCCTAAAGCCTTAAAATTATAAAGACAATAAACAGAAATCACATACATTATTAATATTGATAGAACTAATGCTAGTCCAAATTGCGTATCAAAAAAACCAGGTTCTAGCTTCTGTGAATATTCTAATACAAGACTATTTTGAAAATACGCACTAACAATTATTAAGATAAATATACCTATATTTGCTAAAATTAAATTTTTAAATACTTTTTCTAGATTCATTTTTTCAGTTCTTAGTTATCATCAAAAAGGGAAGCACTGAGTACTTCCCTTCGTGATATTTTAAAAGTAATATTCAATTAAACTATAAAGTAGCCTTATTGAGGTTTACTTCCTGTCTATTTAATTCTTTGAATATACTTATTTTGTGATTTATATCACTAGACATTGGACCACCTCCTTTCGTTAATTAATAATACTTTAAATGTATGTCCCTCTTTCAAATTTTTCAAGACTATATTTTTTTATAAGGAAACTCTTTAAACAGTTCTGGTTTAAATTGCATACCATGTCCAGGAATATTAGGAGGTGTTGCTGTCCCATCTTTAGGAGTAATCGGATTTACCCATAAATGATTGTACCAACCCATATGCTCCAACCAAGAAGCATTAGGAATGGATGCATTTAAATGTGTGCTAAGTTCCATAAAAAGGTGGGGTGCAATTTTAATATTATTTTTATTAGCTAGATTAGCAATAACTTTTAGCTCGGTATAACCTCCTCTCATAATATCAGGCTGAAGAGTCGGAACTTTTCCACTTTTAATAAATGGCATCAGATCATGATGAGTAAAATGGTTTTCTCCAGTTGAGAGCGGTGTGCTTATAGAATTAGCTACTTCATGATATCCATCAAAGTCATCTGTCATAACGGGCTCTTCAAGCCATTCTATATTAAAGCCTTCTATAGCTTTTCCAAATGCTATGGATTTATCCACGTCCCAGCCTTGGTTAACATCAATCATAATCTTAATCTCATCACCAAGCTCTTGTCGCATATCTCTAACATTTATAACATCTTCATCATGTGTAAAGCCCCAAGCTACTTGCATTTTTATGGCTTTATAACCTGCTGCAACAAATCTTTTAGCTTTTTCTATCATACCATCATGACCAAGCCCTCTATAGCAACCTGATCCGTAAACAGGCAGAGGCGTATTGCTTCCACCCCACAATTCCCATAGAGCCTGACCATTATTTTTTCCTACTAAATCCCATAATGCAATATCAAGTGCAGACATCGCCATTACACTAATACCCATTCTTCCTTGAATAAATGTATGATCCCACATTGCCTTCCATAGAGATTCTACTTCTGACGCTTTTTTTCCAATTAATAATGGTTTGAGCATTTCATGAATACACATTTCAATGGTTTGTAATCCACCCATTAATGGATGTAAGTAGCCCATTCCTACTAATCCAGAAGATGTTTCTATCTCTACTATTAATAGGTCTATATTTCCAATATCAATAAAACCAATTTTAGGTGGATCTTCATATGGCACAGAAAGAAGGTGAGTTCGAATATCTGAAATTATCATAAGAGTTTTTCCTTTCTTTTATAATTTTTTTAGAAAGCCTATTATGCCTTCTGTAGTTTTTTCTGGAGCTTCTTGTTGAACCCAGTGCCCTGCTTCTTCAATAATTAATTTTCCATAAAAATTGCTACAATTTTTCCCTGGGTTTTCATACATATCATGCCCCTTTAAAAAATTTCTCACACTATCTTTTCCTCCTCCAATAAAAAAACTAGGAACTTCAATTTTTAAGTGAGATAATTCAGGTATTTTTTCCCAATCTCTATCTTGGTTTCTATATCTATTTATTGGTCCTCTAAACCCACTATTTTTAAATTGTTTAATATAAAAATCTAAGTCATCGGAAGTTAGCCAGCTAGGAAATGGTTCAGGGTCAACAAGCCCATCCAATAATTCACTATCTTTATCAAAGTTTGTTCTAATTTTTGCATCATGTCCTTCTGCAGAAATCCAATGGTATATTTTCCTTAAAGAAGCGCCTATATCTTTTTCTAATTCTTTCTCAGCAACACCTTCTTTTTCAAAATAGGTTTGATAGAAAAATTTATCTTTATATATTTGTCTCCATAACTCCATATTAGAAATATTTCCTCGTCTGGAATGCGGGATACTAAGGCCAATTACAGCTTTTATTTTATTAGGGTGTAAAGCTGCAGCTGTCCAGCAGATAGGTGCTCCCCAATCATGACCTATTAGAATGGCATTTTCTACATTTTCTGCATCTATTATATTAATAATATCTCCTACCAAAGAGAGCATATCATATTGCTCTACTTCATATGGCATGGAGCTCTGCCCATATCCTCGAACATCTATTGCTAGAACCTTATAACCTAAGTCTGCAATAGGCTTTAATTGGTGCCTCCAAGAGTACCAAGATTCTGGCCATCCATGGACCATTATTACTAACGGTCCTTCCCCAATTTCTTTTGCGTAAATATTAATAGTATTTAAATTAAAATATTTTTCTTTTAACTCATTTATCATCTCTCTTCTCTTTTAATTAGTTGTTAATTTAAATTCTGTTTCTAAATAATTAATAATTTCTTTTGATTCATATAACCATTGAATATCATTTTTACCATTTTCTATTCTTAGGCAAGGAACTTTTAATTTTCCTCCCAAATTTTTTAAATTATTTCTATTTAAGTTATTATTTTTAGCATCTTTTAATTCAATATTAAGAGAATATTTTCTTAGCTTTCTTCTAACCTTAACACAAAAAGGGCAGGCTTTAAATTGGTATAGACTCATTTTTTTTGTTAAATTATTAATTTCTTCTTGTTTGGTTTTATCTCTTTTCATAGGCTTTGGCCTAGTGAGAAAGTCTAAGGATAAAATAATTATTCCTAGTATCCATCTGATAACAGTCATTGTTGATTCCTTATAAATTTTATAATTAAGCGCTAAGTTATAATTTTTTTTAAATCAGGTTTAAAATATTTAGGGCCTTTCATTACTTTCCCAACTTCGTTGTATATTGGTTTGCCGTTTTCACCTAATTTACTCATATTAGAATCTTGAACTTCATTAAAACAGTTATCAAGGTTAATACCAAATGCATGGCCGGCACCATAAGTCACATATAGAATGTCTGTTAAGGCATCTGCTATTTCTATCATATCTTTTTGATCAATAGCTTCTCTAAGTTCATCTAGTTCTTCTTTAATTAAATCATACCTAAGCTCGGTAGTTTGTGTGT
>CAWVYV010000069.1:0-5927 GCA_963934475.1 uncultured Alphaproteobacteria bacterium
ACTTTATTAGCTAATAGATGTGGAGTTCCACTTAAAGAATGTCTAATTACTAAAATATCTGGTTTCATGGCGTTTAATGTCATAGCAGTATCTAGAAGACTTTCTCCTTTTCTTATTGAGGAAGTCTCTATTTGCATATTAATTACATCCATTCCTAAACGTTTAGCAGCAAGCTCAAAGGATGTTTTTGTTCTAGTAGAATCTTCAAAAAATAAGTTTACAAGCGTTCTTCCTTTATACTTATAATTAATGGTAGGCTCTATCCTATTATCTTTAATAATTTCATCGGCTCTATCAAGTAAAGATGTTATTTCAGATGGTTCTAAACCTTCTATTCCTAATAAATGGTCTTGATTATAATCATTATAAATTATATTTTTAGTCTTTGTAGTATAGAAATTACTTGGGTTAACATTACCATCTGTTTCCGTAACAATTTTTTGCATAATAGATTGTTTAGGAATTCTATCTCCCGATAAATACCGTGAAAGCGAAGCTAAAGAAATATTGAGATTTTTAGCCAATTGTGCTCTGCTAATTGATTGTTCTTTAATCCATTTATCTAAAGCATGCATTTTAAAACCTATAATAAATTAATAATTAATTACCGTTTTGGTAATTAAATGTCAATATTTAAATTTTTAAGTGCTTTTATTGCCCCGTCAAGTATCCAACAAGCTGCAGAGGAATCTATTATCTTTTGCCTTTTTTTTCTAGAAAGGTTTAATTCGTTTATTAGGACTTTTTCTACTGCTTGTGTAGAAAATCTCTCATCCCATAATAGTAATGGAAGATTAAGACTTTTATTAATTTCTTCAGACAATCTTCTTATTGATTGAGACTTTTTTCCTGGTTTTCCATCTAAATTAACAGGTCTGCCAACTACTATAGAAGTAATACTATTTTCGGATATTATATTTTTAATTAAGCTTATGTCATTTAATAATTTACTTCTTTCTAGCGTTTTTAAGCTAGTGGAAATAGACCTAGTATCATTGCAGATTGCTAAACCAATTCTTTTATCACCTAGATCTAGACAAAGAATACTTCCAGAATCTGGAATCATATGAAAAAATTCTATTATATCAATTGTAATAAGTTTTCTAAGTTGCTTGCTGTTAGTCATTTAGAGTGTTAATCAATCCTAAAAGTTACTGTTAATATATAAAATATTATATATATAATAGTATTATCATTATTTTATAATTTTTAGATAGGGTTTTTATAAATGTCTTTAGATAAATCAACTTTAGAGCGAGTAGCGTATCTAGCCAGAATAAAACTTAATAATTCTGAAGTAGATAAAATGACAGAAGAATTAAATAATATTATGAAATGGATAGAAGAATTAAATGAGGTAGATATTACCAATGTCCCACCTATGACAGGAGTTTCTAATATGACCTTACGTGAAAGAGAAGATAAAGTTACGGATGGAGGATACCAAGATAAAATTGTAAACAATGCTCCAGAGAAAATAGACAATTCATTCACTGTACCGAAGGTAATAGAATAAAATGACAAAAATTACAGACTTAGGAGTTGTTGAAACATTAAATGGTTTAAATAAGAAAGATTTTTCATCTGAAGAAGCTGTTTCAGAATATTTAAAACTTATTGAAAAAGATACAAAGCTAAATGCATATATACATTTTAATAGAGATAAATCATTATCAGAAGCAAAAAAGTCTGATCAAAGAAGGTCAAATAATAGTTCTTTGCCTTTAGAAGGTCTGCCTATAGCTATAAAAGATATTTTTTGTGTTGAAGGAGAAAAAACTTCAGCTTGCTCTAAAATGTTAGAGAATTTTGTTCCTGATTATGAGTCTACTGTAACTTCTAAGCTATGGCAGTCTGGCGGAATTTATATTGGAAAAACTAGTATGGATGAATTTGCAATGGGTTCATCTAATGAAACAAGTTATTTTGGAGAAGTTACTAACCCCTGGAGTACTAATGGAAACCCTTTGGTGCCTGGAGGATCTTCAGGAGGCTCTGCTTCAGCGGTTGCTGCAAGAATGGCTCCAGTTGCATTAGGAACTGATACAGGAGGCTCTATTAGACAGCCTGCATCTTTTTGTGGAACAGTAGGAATAAAGCCTACTTATGGAAGGTGTTCTAGGTGGGGTGTAATTGCATTTGCATCATCTTTAGACCAGGCTGGCCCTATAACAAGATCAGTAAAGGATAGTGCTGTAATATTACAAAATATGGCAGGTTTTGATGCTATGGATTCTACATCTGCAGATATTAATGTCCCCGATTTTGTCAATGCATGTTCAAAATCTATTAAAGGGATGAAAATTGGAATACCAAAGGAATATAGACTAGATAATTTATCCAATGATGTGCAAAATGTATGGGAATCAGGAATTAAATGGTTAAAAGATGCTGGTGCAGAAGTTATTGATGTAACCCTCCCACATACTAAATATGCTTTACCAACTTATTATATAGTTGCTCCAGCAGAAGCTTCAGCTAATTTGTCTCGTTATGATGGAGTTAAATATGGGCATAGATCTGAAGATATAAAAGATCTAGAAGATATGTATTCGCAAACAAGAGCTGAAGGTTTTGGAGAGGAAGTTAAAAGAAGAATTTTAATTGGAACCTATGTGTTATCAGCTGGTTATTATGATGCTTATTATTTAAGAGCTCAAAAAGTAAGAACTAAGATAGTTGAAGATTTTAATTTGGCTTTTAATAAATGTGATGCAATTTTAACTCCAACTGCACCAACTGGTGCTTTTAAAATTGGAGAAAAGAATATTGACCCTGTAACTATGTATATGAACGATGTTTTTACTGTTCCTTCTAGCCTTGCAGGACTGCCTGCAATGTCAATACCATCAGGTTTGGATGCTCAAGGTTGTCCATTAGGCCTACAGCTTATTGGAAAAGGGTTTGATGAAGAAACTATATTTAGTATTGGCAGTATTATTGAAGAAGCAGCGAATTTTAAATATATATAAATGATGAGGATTATATAACATGAGAGAGCCAATAAAATTACAAGGTGAAACAGGAACTTGGGAGATGGTTTTAGGTCTAGAAATTCATGCTCAAGTAAAATGTAATTCAAAATTATTCTCAGGGTCTGCTACAGATTTTGGAGCAAGTCCAAACTCACAAGTTAGTTATGTTGATGCGGCCATGCCAGGAATGTTGCCGGTAATCAATAGTGAAGCTATAAACCAAGCAATTAAAACAGGTCATGCTTTAAACGCAAAAGTTAATAATATTTCAATTTTTGATAGAAAAAATTATTTTTATCCTGACTTACCGCAAGGTTATCAGATTTCTCAGTTTACATCGCCAATAGTAGGTGAAGGTTGGATAAATATAGACTTAGAAAATGGAGAAACTAAAAAAATTGGTATTGAACGTCTTCATTTAGAACAAGATGCCGGCAAATTAATGCATGATCAACATCCAAAATTATCGCTAGTGGATTTAAATAGGTCTGGTGTTCCATTGATGGAAATTGTTTCTATGCCTGATATGAGAGATTGGGAAGAAGCAGGTGCTTACCTCAGAAAGGTGCGTTCAATAGTTAGATATATAGGGTCATGTGATGGCAATATGGATGAAGGTTCGTTGAGGTGTGATGCTAATATATCTGTTAGAAGGCCGGGGGAAGGATTTGGCACAAGATGTGAATTAAAAAATATTAATTCAGTTAAAAATATGATGAAAGCAGTTGAGTATGAGGCCCATAGACAAATTGAATTAATAGAAGGTGGCGGAAAAGTGCTTCAACAAACACGTTTGTATGATACTGTAAAAAATGAAACCAGATCAATGAGATCAAAGGAAGAGGCTCATGATTATCGTTATTTTCCAGACCCTGATTTATTACCTTTAAATATAAGTTCGGAAAGAATTGAAAAATATAGGCAAGAACTTCCTGAATTACCTGATCAGAAGAGAGAGCGTTTTCAGTCAGAATACGGATTAAATTTTTATGATGCAGATGTTTTAACTGCAGATAAAAATCACGCTGATTTTTTTGAAGTAGTTTGTAAAAACAGAGATGCTAAATTTGTAGCTAATTGGATTATTACCAATTTCTTTGGTATGCTAAATGAAGTAGAAAAGAGTATAGAAGATAGCCCAGTCAAAGCCGATAAATTAGGAGAGTTATTTGATCTAATTCAAGATGGAACTATTTCTGGAAGGACAGCTAAAGAAGTTTTTGAAGAAATGTTTACAAATGGTGGGTCCGCTTTAGAAATTGTAGAGTCAAAAGGTCTTAAACAAATAAGCAATACAGATGAACTTGAGACCATGGTTAAGAAAATTATTGATGATAATGAAGAGCAGGTGAATAAATACAGAGGTGGTAATGAAAAGCTTTTTGGGTGGTTTGTAGGACAGGTCATGAAAAATACAGGAGGTACGGCTAACCCTAAAGTTGTAAATGAAATACTATCTAAATTATTAAAGGGCTAATTATTGAGGTAAAGTATGTTCTATAATACTAAAAAAAATGATCATGGTTTAAAGTATAATCCTTTTAAATCTTGTATTGTGCCTAGGCCGATAGCCTGGATTACAACTAAAAGTGTAAAAGGAATTCATAATTGTGCTCCTTATAGTTTTTTTAATGGAATTGCTGCTGACCCGCCTATGATAATGTATGCCACTAATGGAAAACAGCCTATGGGAGGGCATAAAGATACTATAACTAATATAAGAGATAATGGTGAGTTTGTAGTAAATATAGTCACATATTCTGCAAAAGATAAAATGAATGAAACAACTGCTCCTTTTAATCCAAATGAAAGTGAAGTAGATATTGCTAAATTAGAAATTTTAGAATCTAACCTAGTCTCTCCGGCACGACTTGCTATCTCTCCAATACATATGGAATGTAAGTTATATAAAATTATTGACCTTCCTACCTTAAAAGAGAATGAATACAATGGTATGGTTTTAGGCCACGTAGTAGGTATACATATTAATGATGATGTATTAGATGATGGAAAGGTTAATTTAAGAAAAATTAAACCTTTATCTCGTCTTGGTTATTTAGATTATTCTGTAGTGGATAATATTTTTGAAATGAGTAGGCCAGAAGGGTCCCCGCGGCCTGACCAGGTTAAAAAGTAGAAAGGTAAGTTTATGATAGATTTTTATAGTTGGAGTACTCCTAACGGAAGGAAAGTTTCTATTATGTTAGAGGAGACAAAATTAGATTATAAATTATTCCCCATTAACATTACTAAAGACGATCAGTACGAAAAGAATTTTTTAGAAATAAGCCCTAATAACAAAATTCCTGCAATATACGATCATGATAATAAATTATCTATGATGGAATCGGGTGCTATATTAATGTATTTATCAGAAAAAACAGGAGTTTTTAAACCCAATAATAATGAAGAGCGTTGGAAAAGAGATGAATGGTTAATGTTTCAAATGGCTTCTCTTGGTCCAATGCTTGGTCAAGTTCACCATTTTGTTAAGTTTAATAGTGGAAAATCTGCTTATGCTGAGGAAAGATATTCAAAAGAAGCATTAAGAATATATGAAGTTTTAAATACTCGTCTAGGCATTAGTCAATATGTAGCAGGTAATGATTATGGTATTGCTGATATATCAATTTGGCCTTGGATAGCCAGGTTTGAATGGCAAAATATAGATTTAACTAAATTTCCAAATGTTTTAAGATGGTATAAAGAAATTTCTACAAGAGAAGCTGTTATTAAAGGGTATGATATACCTAGCATGGGTGCAGAAATACCAATTCCTTGAATATAATTTTAATTAATTGTAAATAATTAATATCTAGTTTGACACTTTGCTCGAGACATTTTACAAGCATATTGGACACGTGGCCGAGCGGTCGAAGGCGCGCCCCTGCTAAGGGTGTAAACAGGCAACTGTTTCGAGGGTTCGAATCCCTTCGTGTCCGCCAGTAACAT
>CAWVYV010000070.1:0-5851 GCA_963934475.1 uncultured Alphaproteobacteria bacterium
TGCTAATTGAATAAATTTATTTATTGGCCATATTTTACTTTTATCACCGGCTCCAGGAGATATACCTATGTAATCTTCTCCTTTAGGTAAAAGTTGCTCAGTTAACTTATAGTATTTTTTATCCAAAATAATATCGTCATTAGAATATTTCATCTTATTATTTTTAAGTAATAATATAAATTGATTAAGTCTTTCATTAAGAGAAGAGGATTTTATAGAAAAATTATTTGGTTTAAAATCAGAAAATAACCATTTAGCAGTCGCCGATAAAAACACTGTATGTTTTACTCTTTTAAGAAGCAGCGTAGGCATGACTACAGTCTGTGTATCAATTATAACATCATATTCTTCTACTAATGGACTCGCTCTAAAAAACTCGGAAAAAGGCTTATATCCAACTTTCACATCATCTATTACATTATCAATTAATTTTTTTATTATAGGCTTTAGTGTTTTAGAATATTCTGTATCCCCTTGTCCTGCAAGCCATGTAATATTGCTATCAGGAAAATTATATCTTAAGTTTTGTATAAAGCGTAATTTATATAAAGCGTCACCTATAGCTTCACCACCAGAATAGACTAAAATATTTTTATATGATTTTTTCATATAATTCCTACCTTTTTATATATGATTATAATATAAACCATTTAATGGAAATCTTTTATTCGTTAATTAATTATATATGAAGGTGTTAATAATGTCAGATCAAATAAATACCCCAATATCTCCTGGAGAACTCGTCGATAAAATTACAATTCTTGAAATAAAAAAAGAATTTATTGTTGATAGCAATAAACTTAAAAATATTAATTATGAATATAATTTATTAATGAAAATATATAATGATGATGTGTCTAAAACAGATGGTGTGGATGTTTTAAAAACCAAACTAAAAAATATAAATTTATCTTTATGGAAAATAGAAGATGATATTCGTGATTGTGAAAGAGATAAAATTTTTGATAATACTTTTGTTGAATTAGCTAGATCTGTTTATTTTACGAATGACAAAAGATCAAAGGTTAAATTAGAAATTAACCTGCTTTTAAATTCAAGCCTAGTAGAAGAAAAATCATATAAGGATTATTAAAGAGATTATGGATAATTATGAGTATTTAATTGATGGTATAGGCTTGTGGAGTGAAGTGTTATCTAAAAATGATAATATAGATGGTAAGCCTGCTTTATTTCTTGATAGAGATGGTACAATTGTAAAGGAGCAAGAATATTTACATGAACCGAAAAATGTTAAATTAAATAAAAACATAAGCTATCTTATTAATGCATGTAATATAATGAATATTCCTGTAATAGAAATTACAAATCAATCTGGTATTGGCAGAGGTTACTATAGTTGGAATGATTTTATTAAAACTGAGCAGCAGATTAGAAAATTTTTATTATTAGAAAATGCAAAAGTTGACATGTTATGTGCATGCGCATTTCATAGTGATGCTTTAGGAAAATATAAAGTAGATAATCATTCCTGGAGAAAACCAAATGCCGGTATGCTATTACAGGCTAAAAATAGTATCCGTATAAACTTAAATGATTCTTGGATTATAGGAGATAGAATTTCTGATATAAGAGCAGGAGAAAATGCTGGTATTAAAGGAGGTGTTTATTTAAATGCAAAAAATAACAAGCATGTATCTAAATCTAACTTTATATTAAAATATAAAGACAATTTAGATGATTTAAACTGGCTAATTGATGATTTAAGTAATAGCTGTTTTTAAAATTGATGGGTCAATATTAGAGCCAGATAAAATAGCAATAACAGTTTTGTTCTTTAGGGATGTTTTGTTATTTAGTATTGCAGCTAAGGCAACTGCTCCACCAGGTTCAACAATTAAACCTAAATTTTTATAGGCATAGTTTATAGCTTTTAATACTTGAGTGTCGGTGACAGTAATCCCTCTTTTTAATAATTCACTATTTATTTTAAATGTGATTTTGCCTGGTTCTGAAGCAAGTAGGGAGTCACATATAGAAATATTATTCATATTATTTTTAGTTATTTTCATATTTTTTAAAGATTTAGAATAGTCTGAGAATTTACTAGGTTCTACACAATAGATATTAGTATTTTTATATCTTTTTTTAATTGCAGTAGCTATTCCAGCAATTAATCCACCTCCACCAGTAGGAACTAAAATTTTATCTGGAATTAAATTATATTTATTTAACTGTTCGATGACTTCTAAGCCTATAGTTCCTTGTCCGGCTATTACATATTTGTCATCATAAGGAGGTACAATTAATAAATTATTATTTTTTGCTATTGTTTTTCCAATTTCTTCTCTATTTTCTGTTTTTCTATTATAAAATATAA
The DNA here is from genome assembly GCA_963934475.1 of uncultured Alphaproteobacteria bacterium. GTDB lineage: Bacteria > Pseudomonadota > Alphaproteobacteria > TMED109 > TMED109 > TMED109. The sequence goes on from CAWVYV010000070.1 coordinate 2,339, forward strand.
TTTTTGCACCTTTAGATTTTGTCCCCTGTATTTTAACACTTGGTGCATCTTTGGGCATGACTATTGTAGCTTTTAAATTAAATAGCTTAGCTGCTTCTGCAACACCTTGGGCATGATTTCCTGAGGACCAAGCTAAAATGCCTTTAGGAGTATTATTATTTATGGCATTATAAATTTTATTATAAGCACCTCGAAATTTAAATGATCCTGTCCTTTGTATATTTTCAGCTTTAAAAAATATATTTGCATTAAGTTTTTCACTTAGAAAATAGTCGTATATCAAAGGTGTATCTATTATATGAGAGGATAAGATGCTTTTAGCTTTAACTATATCACTATATTTGAGTATATTATTGTATTCCATGCTGAATTAATTCACTTATATTTTTAGTATTTTTGATCTTTATATCTATCATTACTTTTTGATAAACTACATAATTTTCTATTACTCTTTGTACATAATTTCTAGTTTCTTTAAAAGGAATTGACTCTATCCAATTAATAAAATTAATATTTTTTTCTCTTGGATCTCCATATAATTTTATCCATTTATTAACATTTGTAGGACCAGCATTATATGCTGCAATTGCTAATACTATAGATCCTTTATAATAATTAATTAAAGAAGATAGATATTGAGACCCTATTAAAAGGTTATATTCTGTATCATTTAATAATTTATTCTTATCATATTTTATACCAATTTTTTTAGCTGTTAATTTTGCAGTATTTGGCATTACTTGGACTAAACCTAAAGCACCAGATCTGCTTTTAGCATTTATAAAGAATTCACTCTCTTGTTTTGCTATAGCTAAAATAAAGGATGTATCTACATTGTTATTAATAGTGTTTAATTTTATATTAAATGGAAATGGAAATAAACATCTTTGAAAATACACATCTATTCGAATAGCTTTTTTACAAGTACGTAGATATAAATCCGTTCTCTTTTCCTTTTTTAATGTATCTAACATTAATAATATCTCTGTTTTTGTTAATTTATTATGAAACAAACCTTTTATAAACCTTAGACTATATTTCTGTTCATCAGCTCTACTTAATAATTTTAAAACATTTAATTTGTTAATAAATTTTTTAGAAATATTTTTGTTTACCTCATTTAAATTAATTGGTTTAAATTCTGATTGTTTAGTTATTTTAATATTTGCTAATAATCCATAGTATGTAGAATTATATAGCCCTGCTAGTTTATAATATGATTTAGACTCTTCTATATTCATTAAAGTTTCTTCTGTAATTCCTAACCAATAATTTACTCTTGATAAGGATATAGGCATTTTAACTATACTCTTCATGAGTAGAAAATGTTTTTTTGCTTGTTCTGGTTTATCTAGGTATGTCAGTGCTATCCAGCCTAATAGCCACTCAGCATTTGCAATATTTGCTATTTTTTTTTGTTTATGTTGTGACATTAGTTGGTAGGCTTCTTTATATTTATGATTTTTAAATAAATTGCGAGCGTGCCAATTGATTTCATTCCACCATATATTTGGTTTGTTAAGTGGGGTATTACTATCTAAATAAATAGATAGTAGCTCATAAGATTTATCTGTTAATCCAGAATTTCTTCGCCATTTTACCCTTTCGTAAACAAGTGCTTCATTATTTATGAATTCTTTAGGAACATTTTTGACTGCATAGTCAACCCCATATTCTCTTCTTGAAAGCTTTATTTTAGCATTAGCAAGAAGTTTATCTTTTTGTTCAACTCTTTTAATTTGCCTATCTACGCTGCTCCATTGTTTTTTCCAAATTAAATTATTTAATCTTTTAGTATTAATTTTATTATTAAATAGATTAGAATATTTTAAATAAATATATAGTTCATCCTTTCTATTAAAAGCACCATTAATCCAATTGTATATTATAATTTTTTCTTGGTTGATATTTTGATTATAATTTGCAAGTTTTGTTTTTCCTAATAATGTAACAGGGGGGTTTTTATTTAAAAAATCATAATATTTTTCATCATAATTTTCCCATAACACATCTTGTTCTATTTTCTTTATTAAATTTTTAGAAGCTGGCCAATCACTATATTTGTAATAAAGGTCAATTAATTTTTCATTTTTAAGGTTATTTATAGAAGAAATTTTTATCCAGTTTGCTAGGTCATTTAATTCAATAGAATTTTCAGCTTTTAGTATTTTTTGAACTTTATTCCATTTATTTTTATTTGTTAATTCAATTATTGACAGTATAGATTTTTTATTTATTTCCTTATTAACATTGTCAGCTAATAAATGTTTTGAATGGAGTATAAAACATAATATAAATATGCTAGTAATTACTAGGATATGTTTTATAAATATATTAGCTGGATTATGCATAGCAATATAAGTATAATTATTTTTTTTGTAATTGATATAAAATTTTAAGGTTATTAATTGATGAATAATATTTATAAAGGCTCTTTTTGTGCACTAATTACTCCTTTTTTAGATAATAGATTAGATGAAGATGTTTTTCAAAAATTTATAGATTGGCAAATTTCAGAAGGTACACTAGGTTTAGTTCCTTGTGGTACTACAGGTGAATCTCCTACTTTAAGCCATAATGAACATGAAAAAATTATAGCATTAACTATTGAGGTTTCTAATGGAAGAGTACCTGTAATGGCAGGAACGGGTTCAAACTCTACAGAAGAAGCTATCAATTTAACAAGATATGCAAAAAATGCAGGAGCAGATTCAGCTCTTATAGTAATGCCTTATTATAATAAGCCTACTCAAGAAGGTATGTATGCTCATTTCAAGGCTATTAATGATGCTGTTGATTTGCCATTATTTATATATAATATTCCGGGTAGATCAGTGGTTGATATGTCTGTAGAAACAATGGTTAAGCTTTCTAAACTAGAAAATATTATTGGTGTTAAAGATGCTAGCAATGACCCAATTAGACCAACATTATTAAAAAATGCTTTAGATGGTAAAAAATTTATTCAGCTTTCTGGAGAAGACCCTTCACAATTACCTTTTATGGCTGCAGGGGGGGATGGAATAATCTCAGTTACAGCTAATGTAGCACCAAGCCTAATGGCAAAATTTCACAAGTTATGGAATGATGGTAAAGTAGTAGAAGCAAGAACATTGCAAGAAAAAATGATGCCATTACATACTTCTTTATTTTTGGAGAGCAACCCTGCTCCAGTAAAGTATGCAGCTTCACTAAGAGGTATTGGAAATAGTAGTGTAAGACTTCCATTAGTTGAAGTAACTAATCAAACAAAAGATGCAGTTACTAGTGCATTGGAGACACTTAATCTTAATAGTCTAAGTGCCTAATGACTTCTATATTAATAAATAAGAAGGCAAGAAGAGAATATGAAATACTAGATACTTATGAAGCTGGAATAGTATTGTCAGGCCCTGAAGTAAAATCTTTAAGACTAGGAAGAGCAAATATTGGTGATGCATATGCAGATGCCAGAGATGCAGAAATATGGCTTATAAATTGTCATATATCTGAATATTTTAATGCACAAAAAGA
>CAWVYV010000071.1:0-5769 GCA_963934475.1 uncultured Alphaproteobacteria bacterium
AATTTTTAGTAATATTTATGGGCGTATTAATAGTATTTGGCACATCATTCTTAGTGTTTACTATAGTACAAAGAAGTGGCAAGTTAGCTGAGCCTTCAAAATCTGAGATTAATAACTCAATTATAGAAATAAGCACTCCAGAAAAAATGAAATTAACAGAAATTATACCTAATAATGAAAATATTACTCTTCAATTTGAAGATGAAATAAAATATATTATTAATATAATCAGCTTGGATTCAGGTAAAGAAATAAAAAAAATTATAATAAAAAAGTAAGTTATAATGAATAATATTAGAATACCCAATGTTATAAAAAGTAATATTTTTAATAATGCAATAAAAGAACACCCTAAAGAATGTTGTGGCCTTTTAATTGGACATATTGAAGGTAATATATTTATGTGTATTGATTCCATAAGCACTAAAAATATTGCAGCTAATCCTTATTTATTTTTTGAAATTGACCCTCAAGAGATAATTAATATCCAAAAAATATATAGAAAAAAACAATTATCTATTATTGGACATTATCACAGCCATCCAGATAGTCCTTTAGGTTCACAGCCCTCACAAATGGATATTAGATCTATTTATGATGCTAATTTGTGCTGGGTAATAGTAGGCATAAATGATAAAGTTATAGATTTTTCAGCTTATATACCAATACTAAAAACTAAAAATAATTATGGCCTAACAAAAATATCTATTAACTAGGAAAAACTAGAATGTCAGATAAAAATTTACATCCAGAAGCATTAGCAATAATTAATGATATAAGGTCTGCTGAAAAGTCTGGAGATAGAATTCCTCTCTATAATATGGATCATATTGAAGCTAGAAATGCTTACCTTGCTATGAGAGGTTCTTTATCTCCTCCTGCACCAGAAGTATATAATGTTATAGACATTAAAATACCTGTTGAAGGAGGTAATATTAAAGCACGTTACTATAGAGGAATAAACAATCATCATAATAATATACTTCCTATAACAATATTCTTTCATGGTGGTGGCTGGGTTATAGGAGACCTGGAAACGCATGATGTAGTATGTAGACAATTATCCAATGAAGGTAACTTTGACGTAATTGCAATAGATTATAGAATGGGCCCAGAATACAGGTTCCCAACAGCTATTAATGATTCTATTGCTGCTATAACTTGGGTAAAAAATAATACTTCAAATTTACCTATCGATATTAATAAAATAGCCGTATGTGGGGATAGTGCCGGAGGGAATATAGCTACAGTGTGTTGTATTAACTCAAAAATTAATTTGGGTACTCCTATATCTTTTCAAGCGCTAATATACCCTTCTACACATATGGGAGCTCACTATACATCTAAAGAAGAATATGATGGTTATATTTTATCAAAACCTTTAATGAGCTGGTTTGAAGATAAATATATTGATAAAGATCAACTAAATGATTGGCGAGCAGCACCTATACTTTTTAATGATCTAACAAAACTACCTCCTTCTTTAATATTAGTAGCAGGATGTGACCCTCTTAAAGATGAGGGTATAGCATACGGAGAAAAATTAAAAAAAGCTGGTAATAATGTTGAAACTAAAGTCTTTGATGGCCAAATTCATGGTTTTTTAACAATGGGTGCAAGAATAAAGGATACTGCTAAACTAATAAGTTTAGTTAGTAACCGAATAGATAATGCTTTTAAATAAAATTTATTTTTTAAAAGAGTCATCCACATCAATTTGATAGGCATTAGCTAAACTATTTGTTTGAGATGCCATAGCGATTACAGCAAGTAACTCGCTTCTCATTTCCTCTGTCATTCCTTTTTTTCTTGCAATTGCCGTATGTGAATGAATGCAATACTCACAACCATTTACTATACTTACCGCTATATAAATTAATTCTTTTGTTACTGAGTCTAAAGCACCTGGAGCCATAACGTGTTTTATTCTATTCCAAGTTGATTCTAATAAATCAGGATCATTAGCAAGAGCCTTCCATATATTATTTACTTTATCCCCACCGCGAGCCTTACTTATGTCATCAAATATTTCTTTTACTTTACCTTTTGCTTCTTCAGGCTCTATTAATTTTACAGTTGCCATAACATACTCCTCTTTAATTATTTAACTTCTAGAATTGCAGACCTAATTGTATCAAATATTAATTTAATTTGATCTTTACTTACAATTAAAGGAGGAGAAACCGCAAGAGTCTCTCCAGTAAACCTTGTAAGTAAGTTATTTTCAAAACAATTTTCCCAAATATCGTATACTCTTTTACCCATACCATCTGCTCTATTTTTCAACTCAATGCCTGCTACTAAACCAATGGTTCTTATATCTATAACATTATCTAAATCCTTTAACATATGTGCATGCTCTTCAAAGCATTTTTCTAGGCTATTAGCTCTATCAAATAATTTTTCTGCTTCATACTCCTCTAAAGTTGCTAATGCTGCTGCACATGCTAATGAATGACCAGAATATGTATAACCATGAAAAAGTTCGACTACATTTTCTGGTCCATGCATTAGTCCGTCATATATTTTTTTATGAGTGGCTACAGCTCCCATAGGAACTGTCGCATTAGTAAGGCCTTTTGCAAGCGTCATAATGTCTGGAATTACGTTAAATTTATCTGCAGAAAATGGAGTTCCTAGCCTTCCAAAACCACATATGACTTCATCAAAAATTAGTAGTATACCATTTTTAGTACATATTTCTCTTATTTCCTCAAGATAACCAATAGGTGGAACTAATACTCCTGTTGAGCATGCAACAGGTTCAATAATTACAGCTGCTATAGTGGAGGCGTCATGTAAATTTATTAAATCTATAAGTGAATGCGCTCTTTCTACACCATGCTTAGGTTGCCCTTTAGAAAAAGCATTTAATTCTGGAATATGTGTATCTTGCATATGATCAACGCCTGGCAAATGATTAGAAAATTGCTTTCTATTTGCAACCATTCCTCCTACTGACATTCCACCAAATCCAACACCATGATACCCTCTTGCTCTACCTATTAATCGAGTTCGCCTAGAATCTCCATTAGCATTATGATATGCTAGTGCAATTTTTAAAGCAGTATCTACTGCTTCTGACCCGGAGTTTGTGTAAAAAACATGATCTATATCTTGTGGCAATATTGCAGCTAGCCTTGAAGCTAAAGTAAAAGCCTTAGGGTGCCCCATATTAAAAGCCGTGGCATAATCCATCTCTGCCACTTGCTCTTGTACAGCCTTAACTATACGTGGTCGACAATGCCCAGCGTTAACACACCATAAGCCTGCTACTCCATCTAAAATGCTTTTATTATCTGAAGTCTTATAATGCATATCTTTAGCAGAAACTAAAAATCTAGGATTCTTTTTAAAACGTTGATTAGTTGTAAAAGGCATCCAGTAAGAAGATAAATCATTTGGAATTTCTTCTAATTTCTTTTCATCTATATTTGTTGATTTTAAATCGTTCTCTTTTAACATTGAATTTCCTTAAACTTAATATAATATAATATAATAAATTAATAACCAATATTTGTAAAACATGACCTTAATTAAAAATACTTTATATAATTTAATTCTTTCTATAAATAAAAATAATATTTTTATTCAAGCTCCAGATGAATCTGATATTACATACAGAGAGCTTTTACAATATATAGATAATACTTTTAATCAGTTATCTTCTTTAAATATCAAAAAAGAAGATAGAATAGCTATAGCTTTAGAAAATGGGTCAGCTATGGCTTCTACATTTATTGCAATTGCCTCAAATTATACTTCTTGTCCCTTGAACCCGTCATTTACCAAAGAAGAGTTCAAATTTTATTATGATGATTTAAAAGTTAAAGCTGTAATAATAGAAGAAAACCGACTCATTAAAGCTAGAGAAGCTGCTGAAGAATTAAATATTAAAATCATTAACTTAAAAAAGAAAACAGCCTCAAATTTTATAAAATTAAATATTGAAATAAATAATACTAATAAAACTTATTTTCCAAACTCTAATGAAGATGATATAGCCATGATTCTTCATACTTCAGGAACCACATCAAGACCTAAAATGGTCCCTCTCTCTCATAAAAATTTAATGGCATCAGCAAAAAATATTTCAACTACTTTAAATTTAAATAAGAATGATAAATGCTTAAATATTATGCCAATGTTCCATATCCACGGGCTTATAGCAGCTATTTTAGCTCCTATTTATCAATCCGGATCTATTATTACTCCTCCAGGATTTGATGCGCTAAAATTTTTTAGATGGATGGAAGAGTACAGACCTACTTGGTATACTGCTGTGCCAACTATGCACCAAACCATTCTTAGTAGAGCTCCTCGTAATGCAGATATTATTCAAAGTAATCCTCTTAAATTTATTAGATCATCATCAGCATCTCTTCCATCTATAGTCATGGAAAATTTAGAAAAAGTCTTTAATACTTGTGTTATAGAATCCTATGGTATGACAGAAGCAGCACATCAGATGACATCAAACCCTCTACCTCCAAAGAAAAGAAAATCTGGCTCTGTGGGTCTAGCTGCTGGACCAGATGTAGCTCTACTATATAAAAGTAAAATTATTAAAAATGACAAAAACAATAGAAATATTACAGGGCATATAATTATAAAAGGTGAAAATGTTACTAATGGATATATCAACAATCCAAAAGCTAATGCAGAAAGCTTTATTAATGGTTGGTTCTTAACAGGTGATGAAGGTATGTTCGATGATGATGGGTACCTTAAAATTACGGGAAGATTAAAAGAAATTATCAACAGAGGTGGAGAAAAAATTAGTCCTAAAGAAATTGATGAAATATTAATGGATCATGAAAGTGTTCAGCAAGCTGTTGCTTTCTCTGTTCCTCATGAAAAATTAGGTGAGGACCTCTTTGCAGCAGTCGTACTTAAAGAAAATAAGGTAACTAATGAGGCTGCTTTGAAAGATTATTGTAAAAATAGATTAACTAAATTTAAAATCCCTAGAAAGATTTTAATTATTAATGAAATACCAAAGGGGCCAACTGGAAAGTTACAGCGAATTGGTCTAGCTGAAAAACTAGGAATAGAATAGAATGAATGTTTGTATATTTGGTTCTGGTGCTATTGGAAGTTATATTGGATCTCTACTAATGAAAAGTGGAATAAATGTTTCCTTAATTTGTAGAGGGGATCACTTAAAAGCTATTCAAAAAAATGGTCTATTAATGCAAAGTGCTGAATCTAAAAGTGAATATTTTTGTAAACCTTTAGCTACTGACAACCCCAATGATTTAGAAAAACAAGATTTTATAATCGTTACTTTGAAGGCACATTCAGCTGCACAGACCGCTAATATGATAACACCGTTACTAAAAGAAAATACAACAGTTGTCTCTGCAGTAAATGGCCTACCTTGGTGGTATTTTTATAAAAGTAATAATCAATATGAAAATATGAAATTAAAATCTGTTGATCCCAAAAACCTACAATGGGATAATATTACTCCTCAAAGAAGTCTAGGCTGTGTAGTTTATCCTGCAGCAGAAATTAAAGCACCTGGACACGTCTATCATTTAGAAGGAGATAGATTTCCTATCGGAGAGCCTGATGGTTCTATTTCAGAAAGAGCAAAGGTTTTATCAAAAATACTCATACATGCTGGTTTGAAATCCCCAGTCAGAAAAAATATTAGAAATGATATATGGATGAAGCTTTGGGGTAATTTAGCATTTAATCCAATTAGTGCGTTAAGTGGAAAAACCTTAGAGGATATTGCAAATAATGAAAAATTATGTGCTATTG
>CAWVYV010000072.1:0-5681 GCA_963934475.1 uncultured Alphaproteobacteria bacterium
TCTTTAAGCCAATTTCACAATCTGCAACATAAGATAACCTTGTAATTTCATTCATTGCATTTCTCATAGGAATGGTTTGCTCTTCTATAGCATTTTCTAATGAAAGGCCTTCAAAAGTATAGGTGCTATTTTTTTCTGAATGATCTTCATACCTCATTTCGTCGGGCCTACCCTTTAAGCCATTAGCAAATGCTGTTGCTGAGTTTGAGGATATTTCAGATCCAAATAAATCTAAAGATGATGAGAACCAAAAATTTATATATCTTTGTATTGTTTGTAAATCTACAACTCCAGCATTTCTAATAGCCTCTACAGAGTCTGTTTTTAGTTCATTCATTACTTCTAATGTTCTTTGTATCATTCTTGTAATACCAGTTTCGCCAACTTGCATATGATGAGCTTCTTCTGTTAACATAAATTGACATGTTCTTGCTAGAGGATCAAAACTACTTTCTGCTAAAGATTTTAATTGATACTTACCATCTCTATCTGTGAAATATGTAAACATAAAAAAACTAACCCAATCAGTAATTGGCTCATTAAATGTTCCTAATATTCTAGGGTTATCTACATCTCCTGAATTTCTTTCAAGTAAACCTTCAGCTTCCTCTCTTCCGTCTCTACCAAAATAGGCATGTAAAAGATAAACCATAGCCCATAAATGCCTACCTTCTTCTACATTAACTTGGAATAAATTTCTTAGATCATAAAGAGATGGACATGTTTTACCAAGTTCTCTTTGTTGTTCTACAGATGCAGGCTCTGTATCCCCTTGGGTAACTATTAATCTTCTCAATATTGAACGATAATCGCCCGGCACTTGTTGCCAAACTGGCTTCCCAATATTATCTCCAAAATGAATTTTTCTGTCTGTTACTTTATCATTTAAAAAAATACCCCATCTATATTCAGGCATTTTTACTTTACCATAAGTAGCCCAACCTTCTGCATCTACAGATGTCGCAGTTCTTAGATAGACATCAGAAGCCTGGAAACCTTCTGGGCCCATTTCTGTCCACCAGCTTTTAAATTTTGGTTGCCAATGCTCTAGGGCTCTCTGAAGAGATAAATCATTACTTAAGTCAACGTTATTAGGTATTTTTTCTTGGTAATTTAATTTTGTCATAATTTACACCCTTTTATTATCAAATTTTGCTCTAGTTCCTGTTCCAAAAAGTTTTAATGCGCCTTCTTCACTTACTGCATTTGGTCTATTAAATATCCAATTTTGCCAAGCTGAAAGTCTCCCAAATATTTTTGTTTCACAAGTTTCTTTCCCCGGAAAGCGTAAGTTAGCTTCTAAACCTGTTAAAGCATCAGGTGAGAAGCTTGTTCTTTCTTCAACGCTTAGCCTAATTTCTTCTTTCCAATCAAGATCATCTGGAATGATTGTAATTAATTCCTCCGCATAAGCTTCTTCAGCATTAATATTTTTATTAATTAGTTTACGTAAGTTATTTAATTTTAGTTCATCGCTATTAAATCTTGTTGATAGCCTGGTAAGACCATTTACCATTTCTAATGATCCAAAATTTAATTCACTCAATGATATATAGGGTCCTTGAAGAGAGTTTGCTTCTAGAGCATTATTAAGCATATAAGACCTATCTGCACAAAAAAGTAACTCTGCTAAAATTCCCGAGAAACAACTATCATTATCTACAATAGTAAATATGGACCTTGAAGATAAATCTAATCGAGAGAAAGTTCTTCTAAGAAACCCTATAATTTCATTAATGAACCAATTATTTTTATTTTCTTCAAGTTTACTTGTAAGTTCAAGAATATTATCTGTATTACCTTCAGAGGTAAGAGTAAACACCCCTACTTCCAACTCATTTGTTCTTAGTAAAAGTATTAAATCTTCAAGTTCTCTTGCAAATTTTAATGGCCACCAATCACAACCTAATTTTTCTGCATCTTCTATAGAAACTAATTGATCATCTTTAGGGCCTACAATATGAATATTTGCTATACGACTTTCTTTATCTATTTTAGATAAGACTGTTTCATAATTAATTTCATTCTCATTAACTATTCTTTTTAGCTTGGATAATATAACTCCTTTTTCTCCATTTCTTAAATCTACAGTATTAGATAATTCAGCAACTCTATTTTCTATCAAATCATCAAACTTAGAAGGAGGAGCAATAAAATCTACTAATTTCCATTCAACAGCTTTTTTTCCTCTAATACCATCAGCATTAGTACAAAAAATATCTGCTAAATCCTTTCTAACTTTTCTTTTGTCTATTAAACGTGTAACACCACCTGTTCCTGGAAGAACCCCTAATAATGGAACTTCAGGTAAACTAACAGTACTAGACCTATCATCTACTAAAATAATTTCATCACATGCCAGTGCTACTTCATAACCTCCACCAGCACAAATACCATTTACTGCAGCAATAAATTTTATAGATCCTGAATTACTAGAATCCTCAAAACCATTTCTTGTTTCATTAGTAAATTTACAAAAATTAACTTTCCAAGTATGTTCTGATTGCCCAAGCATATAAATATTTGCTCCTGCTGAAAAATTCTTTTCTTGTTTCGATGTAATCACAACTACTTTTACAGTTGGTTGTTCAAAACGTATTCTCTGAACAATATCATTTAATTCTATGTCAACACCTAAATCATAAGAATTAAGTTTTAAATCATAACCAGGTTTAATTCCATCTTTCTCAGAAACATCTAAGTAAAGAGTAGCTCTATTATCAATGACTTCTACAGTCCAATGTTTATATTTACCCCACTCTTTATCAAATGTAATCAAAATCCATCTCCTCTATAATATGCAGTATAATGCATTAAATAATAATCTCAAGTTTTAAATAATTTTAACTTAAGTTTTGAATAAGACTCTTTTATTGAAGAATTCTCTGTATCTATTATTAAATCAGCTTTTGAATATAAGGACACTCTCTCATTTAAAATATTATTTAAATCTTCCATCGCTCTAGGGTTAGAATTCATTGGCCTTGAGTCTCCTTGCATCAGAACTCTAGACATATGCTCCATAGGGCTTGCTTTAATCCAAACAGTAAAATAGTTATTTAATAAATAATTGTATGTTTCTTTTTCAGAAACTATACTTCCTCCAGTTAGTAGTATTAAATTATCATGATTTTTATGAAAAGAACTGACTATATCGTATTCAAACCTTCTATACATACCTTGTCCACCAAGCTCTATTATTTCATTAATATTCATACCACCTAATATTTCAATTTCATTAGACACTTCAAATACAGGCGTATTAAACTCTTTATAAAGCATATTACCAAGTGTGGACTTACCTGCACCCCTTAAACCAATAAATGCAATTTTATTTTTATTTTTTTTAACGGTGTTCTCTCTATATATATTTTCTACAAGGTTATGAACTTTTTTTAATTGTTCGGAAGAAAATTCACTGAGTTTATTATCAAGAGTCCCTAATTGGATTTCATTATATTCATTTTCAAAAAGCATATCAGAAAGAGACATATTCAGTGCATAAGCAATATTTTTTAAAATAGATATTGTAGGGTTTGCTTTACCAGCTTCTAGCTGAGCTAAATACCTTATAGAGATACCAGATAAACTTGCTAAAAGCTTTCTTGTTATTCCTCTTTTAGCTCTATGTTTTTTAACTATTAAACCTATATTATTTAATCTGATACTTTCTTCTTTTATAGCGTTTAATGATAAAAGATTATTTTCTTGATCTAATATTTTATTCATTTACAAATTCCATAAGTAATGATATCTAATAAGTGCATTATAGTGCATTTGTTAAATAAATGTAAACTTATTTAAATTTGGATATAAAATATGAGTTCTAACAATCTACTAATATTAGTTGCTACTATGACTGGAACTGCCCTTATGGCTGCTGAAGATATAGCTGAGTATTGTGAAAGCAACGAAATAAATACAAAAATACATGAAATGGATAATTTAGGTATTAGTGAAATAATAAATGCTAATTGTCCTATTTTAATTTGTTCTTCTACTTATGGTCAAGGTGATGTTCCTGATGGATCTCAAGACTTCTATAATGAATTAAAAAAAACAGCCCCTAATCTTTCTAATATAAAATATAGTATCTTTGGATTAGGAGATATGACTTATAGAGACACATTTGCTTATGGTGGTAAAAAGTTCTTTGACTTACTAAATTCTTTAGGTGCAAACTCTTTAGCAGAACCTTTTTATCATGATGCATCAGACGGAACATTGCCTGAGGAAGTTGCTGTTGATTGGTTTAAAGATAATATAATGCCAATAATAAAGAGTTAATTAGAGATAGCTATGAATAATATAAAATATAATGCTGCATATGATTTATTAATTAGAAATATTGATAAAAACCCTAAAAAAATTGCATTTATAGATAATAATAATTCTATTACCTATCAAGAATTATTTCATAAAATAAAAGCCTTTTCATATTCTATAAAAAAATATCAAATAAATGAAAATGATAGAATAATTATATGTATGCATGACTCTATTGAATACCCAATCGTATTTTTAGGGTTGATATGGGCTGGCATAATTCCCATTTGTATAAATACAATGCTTCCACAAAAAGACTATGAATATATGATTGAAGATTCAGAAGCTAAAGGTATTATTACTTCTCCTAATTTAAAAGATTGTTTTTTATCAATAATAAAAAATTCTAATAATAAACCATTATTAATTATTAATGATAATGATGAATTAAAAAGCCTTAAAACACTTATAAATCAAAAAAATAATAGTATAGAAAACCCTTATAATAGTAATGCTAACGATATTGCATTTTGGCTTTATTCTTCTGGTTCTACAGGAACTCCTAAAGGAACATTACACAGACATAAAAGCTTAATTGCCACAGCTAATACTTATGCAAAAAATATAATTAAAATAAATAAAAATGATATATGTTTTTCTGCAGCCAAACTTTTTTTTGCTTATGGTTTGGGAAACGCACTCACCTTTCCTATGAGCGTAGGGGCTACGTCTATATTGATGGCAGACAGGCCAACAGCAGAATCTGTTTCTAATATTATTAAAAAACACTCTGTTACATTATTTTTTGGAGTTCCAACATTATATGCGGCACTTTTAAACTCCAATATAAATATTAAAGATTATATATCCTTAAGACTTTCCGTTTCAGCAGGAGAAGCATTACCCGCTAATTTATGTACAAAATGGAATGAACTATTAGGTATTAGTATTCTAGATGGAATAGGTTCTACTGAAATGTTACATATTTTTATATCTAATACCGTTGAAGATACTGTCCCAGGAGCATCTGGTAGACCTATAGAAGGATATAAAGCAAGGCTTATTAAGGATGATGGAACAAAAGCTTTAGATGATGAAATTGCCGAGTTAGAAATTCAAGGCCCTTCAAGCGCAATATCTTACTGGAAAAAACCAGAAAAATCTCAAATAACATTTAGAGGAGATTGGGTAAAAACTGGAGATAAGTATATTAGAAGTAAAAATGGTATATATACATATTGTGGAAGAGCAGATGACATGATGAAAGTATCTGGACAATATGTTTCTCCATTCGAAGTTGAAGCTGCATTACAAAGCCATAAAAGTGTCTTAGAAGCTGCTGTTGTTGCTGAAAAAGATAAAAATAACTTAATTAAGCCAAAAGCTTTTATTGTTTTAAATAACAATATTTCTGC
>CAWVYV010000073.1:0-5632 GCA_963934475.1 uncultured Alphaproteobacteria bacterium
TGATATTAGGAGCAGCATATATGCTCTGGTTATATAAAAGAGTTATATTTGGAGATGCAGATAATAAAAATGTACAAAGCCTTACTGATATTGATAAAAGAGAATATATAATATTTATCCCAATTATTATTGGTATTTTCTGGCTTGGTATATATCCAGAAAGTTTTTCTATAGAATTTAGAGAGTCGGTAGTTAGTTTAGTAAGCTCTTTTAATAATAGAGTCCTTAATTAGTATATGTTGGAGAATTAATTGAACCTATTAACAAATGGACTTGATATAAATCTAGTCTTTCCAGAAATATTCTTATCTCTTTGGTTGCTCATTTTTATTCCCTTAGGAGTATATTCCGGGGGTGAAAAGCAAAACCGTCAATCATATTTTACAATATTCTCTATACTTGGTTTATTGGGGACATTGTTAATTATTTTAATGGGCGATTATAGAGCTACTAGAGGTTTTTTTGATTTAGTAGTTAATGATAGGTTAGCCGTATTTTTAAAGTCATTAGTAATTTTAGCTGGTATATTAGTCCTAATTATTTCTGAAAAATATAGAACTATGACAAAACTTTACCTTTTTGAATATCCAGTATTAATACTTTTTTCAATTCTTGGTATGTTGGTTATGCTTTCTTCTAATGATTTTATTACTTTATATTTAGGTTTAGAGTTACAATCATTAGCCTTATATGTTTTGGCATCTATAAAAAAAGATTCATTAAAATCCTCTGAAGCTGGACTTAAATACTTTATTTTAGGTGCATTGGCATCTGGTTTCTTTTTATATGGTGTCTCGTTATTATTTGGTATAACTGGTACGACTTCATTTACAATGCTAAGCTCTAATACCTTGGACTATACAAATAACTCTCTTTTATTAAATTTTTCAATAGTTTTAATTATATCTTCTATTGCTTTTAAGTTATCAATTGCTCCTTTTCACATGTGGACACCTGATGTTTATGAAGGTGCTCCAACTTCTGTTACCGCATTTTTTGCAATTGTTCCAAAAATAGCAGCAATTGGGGTTTTGATGAGAATATTATATATTGCTCTAATAGACATTCATCTTATATGGAATCAATTAATTCTAATTTTAGGTATGTTATCAATATTTATTGGTGCATTTGGTGCCTTACTGCAGATTAATATAAAACGCCTAATGGCATATAGTGCAATAAGTAATATTGGCTATATATTTTTAGCTTTAAGTCTAGGAACTCAGCTAGGGTTAGAGGCATCTTTATTATATCTTACTGTTTATACGGTGTCTGCCTTAGGAGGTTTTGCCTTTATTCTGTCAATGGAAAAAGATAATATTATGTTAAATGATATCGCTAGTTTTGCAGGCTTATCTAAATCTAATCCTTTTTATGCAATATGTTTTAGTATAATCCTTTTATCTTTAGCTGGATTGCCACCGCTTGCAGGTTTTATTGCAAAATTTTATATATTTAAGGCTGTTATAGCGGCTGATTATTTATGGTTTGCTGTGATTGGTATAATAGGTAGTGTAATATCTGCTTATTATTACTTAAATATAGTAAAAGTAATGTTTTTAGATGAAGCAGAAGAGTCGTTTAAAGTTGAGACCAAAAGTAGTATAAAATTAATTCTTTTTATAACTGCAATGTTACTTTTAATATTTTTAATCTATGCAGATAGTTTGGTTAACTTTCTAACATATATAAGTAAAGCTATTGTTTTGTGAGTAATCTAGTAGAATTAATTTCTGGATATAAAGTTTTTGAATTTAACGAAGTAGATTCCACAATGCTAACTCTTAAAGAATTAGCATTATCTGGTTGTGATATTAATACAGCAGTATGGGCAAAAAAACAGAATAGTGGAAGAGGTAGGCATGGACGCGAATGGTCTTCTCCTGAAGGAAATTTATATATTTCTTTTCTAAGAGAAGCCGAAGACAAAAAAAACCAAAATATTTTTGCACCAGTTTTCATAGTAGCTATAGCTATAGCTAACTCTATAAAAGACTTATCATTTAATAATTTATTACCTTCTATAAAATGGCCTAATGATATCCTTATAAATAAATCAAAAATAGCAGGAATCTTGATAGAAAATATACATCTATTAGATAATTCTAACGTATTAAATATAGGTTTTGGAATTAATATAGTTTCAAATCCTACAAATACATTATATCCTAGTACTAATTTAAATGTTCAAGGAGTCAATACTAACTCTAAAGACGTTATAAAAATATTTTTTAAAAACTTAAAAATATTAGAAGAAATTTATATTAGAAAAGGTATAAATGAAATATATAAAATGTGGGGATTATTGGCTCATAAGATTGGAGAACCTATAAGTGTTAAAATAGGTGAAAAAAAGATTTTTGGAAATTTTAATGGCTTAAATAAAGATGGTGGGTTGTTAATTTTAGATGATACAGGAATAGAAAAAGTGGTTATGGCAGGAGATGTTTTTTTATTATGAATAATAAAATTTTAGATGAAACAATTTTAGTAATAGATGTAGGCAATACTAATACTGTATTTGCAATTATTAATAGTAAAGGTATTTACAACAAATGGAGGATTTCTACTAATTCTAATAGAACTTCTAATGAATATGAAACTCATATGAATTCTTTTCTGTCAAATGAGATTAATTTAAGTGTTTCAAATGTAGTGATCTCATCAGTAGTTCCTGCTGTTATTCATGAACTTAAAACCTTCATAAAAAATTATTTTAATATAACTTGTAAAATAATTGGTGATAGTATTTTTCCTAAATTAAACATTTTAATTGATAGGCCTGATGAAGTAGGTGCAGATAGGTTGGTAAATAGTTTAGCGGCTCATAAAATTTATAACGGCCCAATAATCGTGGTTGATTTTGGGACTGCAACTACATTTGATATTATTAATAAAGACGGCTCTTATATTGGCGGAATAATATCTCCAGGAGTTCATTTATCAATGGATGCTTTAGATAAAGCTACAGCCAGGCTTCCTAGAATAGCCATAAATAAACCACACAAAGTAATTGGATCAAATACAATTACTGCTATGCAATCAGGAATATTTTGGGGATATATTGGTTTATTAGAAGGAATAATCTCTAGAATAAAAATAGAATCTGGATCAGGAATGAAGGTAGTTGCAACTGGAGGACTTTCAAAACTGTTTATAGAACACACAGATGCAATAGATTATATAGATGAGGACTTAACATTAAAAGGTATTGCACTAACATTAAATAATGAATTGGATGTATTTATAAAATGAATTTACCTAAACCAAAAAAAGATGAACTAATGTTTTTACCCTTAGGAGGATCGGGTGAAATTGGAATGAATTTAAATTTATACGGTAATGCAGGAAAATGGCTAATAGTTGATTGTGGAGTGACTTTTGGAGACCCTGTCTATGGATCTGTAGAAGTTTCTATGCCAGATATAGCTGCTATAGAGGGTCATAAAGAGAGTATTTGTGGTCTGTTATTAACTCATGCGCATGAAGACCATGTAGGGGCTGTTCATCATCTATGGCCATATTTAAGGTGCCCTGTTTATGCCACAGCTTTTACAGCGGAAGTTTTGATTAGAAAGCTTAAAGATGTTGGTTTAGAAAAAGAAGTAGATATACATATTATTAGTATAGGTTCAGAAATTAAAATAGGACCTTTTGATATAGAAATAATAAGTATGTCACATTCTATAATTGAGCCATCTGCAGCATTAATTTCAACATCGGCAGGGTCTGTTTTTCATACTGGAGACTGGAAGATTGACTATAATCCACAAATAGGAGAAGGAATTGACAATAAGAGGTTGCAAGCCCTTGGCAAAGAAAATATCTTGGCTATGGTATGCGATTCAACTAATGTTTTAGTTAATGGAACATCTGGCTCTGAAGAGGATGTAATAGAACCTCTTACAAAAATTATTAAAGAGTGCACGGGAAGAGTATTTATATCAACATTTGCATCCAATGTTACCAGACTGAACACACTTGCAAAAATAGGTTTTTCTTTAGGAAAAAAAGTTGCATTAGTTGGGTTATCAATGTGGAGAATGGTTGAAATTGCTAAAAAATGTGGGTATTTATCAGACCTTCCTGCTTTCGTTTCTGAAAGAGATATTAAGAATGTTGAAAAAAATAATTTAATGATTATATGTACTGGCTCACAAGGAGAGCCAAGAGGAGCATTAAATAGGATAGCAAATGGTACTCATAGAGATGCAACTATAAGTAATGGAGATACAGTAATATTTTCATCAAGAGTTATACCTGGTAATGAAGTTGGAATATCTGAAATGCAAAATAAACTTTCTGAATTAGGAGCTAATATTATAGAAGCATCAAAAAGTAATATGATTCATGTAAGCGGACACCCAGCGAGAGAAGAATTAGCTCAAATGTATTCATGGGTAAAACCAAAGACTTTAATAGCTGTTCATGGTGAAACCAGACATATAAATGAACATGTGGAGTATGCTAAAGAACATCAAATTAATTTTACTTTACCAGGGAGAAACGGGTCTTTAATTCAATTATCACCGGGAGACCCTCGTTTTATTGGAGAATTAGAGCATGGTAGACTAATTGTAGACGGAAATGATTTAATTACCAGAAATTCAGATGTACTTAAAAAAAGGCATAAAATGATGTTTAATGGTTCTGTATTTGCTGTATTAACAGTTAATATGGATTTTAGACTTATCAATGAACCAAGTGTTATGGCAGAAGGTTTTGCTGAAATTATTGAAGAAGATGATCCAGAAGATTTTATTAAAAGCTTTCTTAAGGAAGATATAAAGTCCTATTATAAATCAAAAAAATTTGATAAAACTTATATTAAGGAAAGTATGACTAATTCTTTAAAAAGGATTTTAAAAACACAATATTCAAAAAGGCCCTTAGTTAGGCTTGAATTAAATTTTATAAAACAGGTGAAGAAATGATAGGTAAATTAAATCATGTAGCAATCGCAGTAGTATCTGTAGATGATGCAGCAAAACAATATAGAAGTATATTAGGAGCAAAAATTTCTAAACCTTTAGATTTACCTTCACATGGTGTAAAGACAATATTTGTAGAGCTGGAGAATACTAAAATTGAACTATTAGAACCTATAGGTGAAAATTCACCCATTAAAAAATTTTTATTAAAAAATCCTTCTGGAGGCATGCATCATATCTGCTATGAGGTGCCTAATATTAAAGAAGCATGTGTAAAATTAGAATCTGAAGGAGCTACATTGTTAGGTTCCGGCAAGCCAACTATAGGAGCACATGGAAAGCCTGTGATATTCATACACCCTAAAAACTTTAATGGAACTTTAATAGAACTAGAGGAGGTTTAAATGTCCCTATTTGAATACTTTATAATATATGTGGTTATTTGGTGGATCTTATTTTTTATTTCTTTGCCTTTGGGTGTAAGAAAATCTGAAAATTTACTTCCAGGCCAAGATTCAGGGGCGCCTGAAAAAACATATTTATGGAAAAAGTTTATTATTGTAAGCATATTAACATTAATATTTACTTATATAGTATCTTTGGTTTTACAAAATTATATGTAATTCCATTTTGTAAATGAGTTAAATTTAATAAATATAGAGGTTTTCATGAAACGAAGTAATTTATTTCTTCCCACATTA
>CAWVYV010000074.1:0-5563 GCA_963934475.1 uncultured Alphaproteobacteria bacterium
CAAATAGCAAAAAAATGGAAATTAGGAGAATTAATTATAGTGGATGAAGGTGCTCATTCAGCTAATTCAGATCCAATGAGGAGCGTTTTGGTTAATGCCATTAAAGATCTTGCAATTAAATTATTTTAAATTTTTATTAGTATAATAAATAATGTAGATAGTTACATGAATAAATAACATATATTTAAGGTGTATTATTGCATAATTTAATAAAATTTATATTTCTTATATTTTTTTTTATTTCAGGGGCCTCCCAGGCTGAAGATAATATAGCTATAATTAGTAAGAACCTCAAAAAAGGAGACACCTTTTATAAAGTATTTTCTCAAGTAAAAATAAATACTAAAAATTCAGAACTATTTATAAATTCCTTAAAAAGAAGATTAGATTTAACAAAAATGCCTACTGGGCAAGAAATAAAATTTTATTTTAAAATAAATACTAATATGCTAGTAGCTGTAGCAGTCCCATTAAAAAAAAATATTACTGTTCTTTCTTGGCGTAAAGGAAAAAGAATAACTTCTGCTAGAGTTTCTAACATTTTAGTTAATGATAGAATGCAAGCTATTATTAACGCTGAAGACTTTAAGCCAAAACCTGGCGCATATATAATAAAGGTAAATAAAGGAGATAATTTAACAAGATTATTATCTAATTCAGGTGTTAATATTAATGAAATAAATAATATTGTAAAGGTGATATCTTCACAAAGAGATTTGCGTATGCTCAAACCCAATGATGAGCTTAGATTATTTTATAGCGTAGATGGAGATGGAATATTTTTAGAAAAAGTTAACTTAATTATGTCTGGTAAACCACTATTAATAAAGAAAGATGATTTTAAACTATTTAGGATTTACAATAAAGAGGATATAAAAAATAATAAAGAGGATCTAAAAAGTAATATTATAGATAAAAATAAGGCAGCAATGACGGACACCATCCAAGGGCAATTAAGAGATGCAGGATGGAGTCTTAAAGAAGCAAGAGAGGCAGTAGATGCTTTTTCTACAGTATATGATCCTATAAAAATTGTGGCAGATTATAAAATTATATTTCCTAAAGATATAAGAATTAAAGCATTTGCAATCAGAATTAATAAAAAATATTCAGTAGTTGTCGTAAAAATAAATGATGGTAATTTTTTAGCAAAAAAGCAACCTTTTAAATTAGCAAAAAGTGTTGTTTCGAGTCTAAAATTTATTGAAACTAAAAATAATACTCAAAAAAATATAGAGCATATAGAAGAAAAAAATATAATAAAAAGCAATGATGCTTTGGTTGATTTAAGTGTTGAAGATAATGATTTATATTATGAAACAAATTTAATTGAAGGCAAAATTGAAAAAGGCGATAGCTTGTTGGCAAGGTTGATAGCCTTAGGTGAAAAAAGGAATGTTATAAGAAAAGTACTAAGAGTTTTAAGCAAAAAAATGGATCCGAATATGGTTAGATCAGGAAGCTCTATAATTGTAGCTTTAGGAAGAGATCAAAAACCAATGCTAGGTTTTTTTATAGAAAGGTCTAGAAATAAAGGTTATTTAGTAATTTTAAATGATAATAAGTATATTGTTAAAAAAACATCAATATTAGAAGCTAAAGTTGAATTAGCTGAATTAGTAAAGCCTAACCTTAAAAAAAGAAAAAAAACTATTAGAGCAATACCTGAATGGAAAAACAAAAGTTTAATCAAACCCTATGAAAATATAATTAAAACTTTTACTTTTAAAAATGGAGATACATTATCTCATGCTTTTTCTAGTTTAGACATACCTGAAAATAAAATTTTTGGTTTTGTCAATAAATTAAAGAGTGAATTTAATCCTAAAAAAATCCGTATTGGGCAAAGTATAAAAATATATTTTGATAAAAATGATGCAAAAATAATTAAAGGTATAGTAATTCAGATTGATAAAATTAGGTCTATTGAAATTATTAAAAACAAAAAAGTTTTTTTATTAAATAAATATAAAGAGTCTACTATTAAAACTTTTCATAAAGCTACTGGTGTAATTGATTCTAGTTTATATATGGCTGCAAAAAATGCAGGTATGCCAATACCAGTCCTAATGGAGGTTGTAAAATTATATTCCTTTGACGTTGATTTTCAAAGAGAGATAAAATTTGGAGATGCTTTTGAAGTAATGTATCAATTACAACATAATAAATCTGGAGATTTAATATCTAGTGGCCCGGTTTTAAGGTCGGTATTAACTTTAGATGGAGAACGCTTGCCGCTATATAGATTTGAGCATGAAAAAGGTTATTTTGATTATTTTGATTCTGATGCTAGTAGTGTCAGAAAAGCATTAATGAGAACACCGCTAGACGGTGCTCGAATTTCATCAGGTTTTGGTAAACGCAAACATCCCGTATTAGGTTATACTAAAATGCATAAAGGAGTAGATTTTGCTGCTCCAAGAAATACACCTGTATTTGCAGCAGGTGATGGAATAATAGAGCGATCAAGAAAAAATGGAGGTTATGGGAACTATATACGTATTCGTCATAACTCTGATTATAAGACTGCTTACGCACATCTGGCTAGTTTTGGGAAAGGTATTAAAGAGGGTAGGCGAGTAAAACAAGGTGATATAATTGGTTATGTAGGAACAACGGGCAGGTCAACGGGACCTCATTTGCATTATGAAATAATATTTAGAAGTAAACAGGTTAACCCTCTTAAGGTTAGAATGCCAAAGGGTGTAAAGTTAAAAAATAATGATTACAATATTTTCATTAAAGCACGTGATAGATTAGACAATATTTGGGATAGTTTGTAAAAACACATTATTATTTTTGTGCATCATTTATAGTTTCTTCAATTTTTTTAATATTACTATTTTTCAAAGGTATTTTTTTATTTTCTTCTAAAGTTTGTTTTTTATCTTCTTCCTTATTGATAGGAACAATATTTTTTTCATTTTGTTGTTGTCTCTCAAGTTGAGTGTTTAATGCTAATTTATGAACTCTATGATAATGCTCCGCATGTTGAAAGTAGTATTCAGCCTTAACTATATCCCCAGAGCTGGTAGCGTCTCTAGCCATAGATTGGTATCTTTCATGAACTTGAGCAGCATTACCTTTTATTTTATTATCTTTATTACTATCATATGGACTGTTAGGAGAATTATTATTTCTCCGTCCAGGGTTATTTCTACTTCTAGTATGTCTTCTGGGAGTATTTGATACTCTCATATCATTTTCCTTCTTTATTTATTGATTTTCATAAAAATTATAAATTATTGTATAAATTGTATTATACTTATTTAAAATTTTAATGATTAGTTTCTAAAAAGATTATCTAAAATTTTAGGTATAAATCTCTAGAACTTATATTCTAGCCATATAAAAATTAATTCCAAGTTATTTTTATTATTTTTAATATTATATTGGTTTAGCTATTAATATTCTTTCTATACCTGCTAAGTCTTTAACTACCTTTATAACTTTAAATTTATTTTGATTAAGAATATTTTTTACTATTTGGGCTTGATCAAAACCTACTTCAAATACTATTAATCCAGTTTTTTTAATTACGGTTCTTGCTGATGGCATTAGGGATATAAAAGATTCATAGCCATTAGGGCCTCCCTTTAAGGCCATTAAAGGTTCGTATTTTTTTACTTCCTCATGTAAGTTTTTAATATGATTGTTTGAAATATAAGGAGGATTACAAACGATTATATCAAACCTATTAGTTTTTAGGCCTTCAGACCAATTAGTATTTACTAATCCAGCTCTATTATTAAGTTTTAAATTATCTATATTAACTTTAGATACCTTTAAAGCATCAAGAGATATATCTGTTCCAATTCCAGAGGATTTGGGAAGGCGCATTAATAGACTTATTAAAATTACTCCAGAACCAGTTGCTAAATCTAGTATATGATATTTTTTATTTTTATGTTTAATTCTATCTAGTACTATTTCAACTAACTCTTCTGTTTCTGGCCGTGGAATGAGGACTTGGTTGTTTATATAAAAAGTATGTCCAAAAAATAATACGGAGCCTGTTAAATAGGCAAAAGGCTCTCCTTGTGCACGACGAGCAAATAGAGAAAAAATATTTTTTATTTGTAATTTAGTGATTTCATTTTCTATATCTAAGAAAGAGTTTTCGATGTTAACATTTAAAGCATAGCAAATTATTAATTTTGATTCTCTTTGAGGTTGATAAACTCCTGCCTTGCTTAATAATTCTTTACCTTCTTTTAATATTCTAGATATTTTCATTAATTTTTCATAGCTTGTTTTTTATTCAGTAAGATTAGCAAGCCTATCACTTTCTTCTTGTGCTAATAGAACATCTACAATTTCATTAAGTCTAGAACCAGAAAGAACTTCTTCTATCCTATTTAGTGACAGTTGAATTCTATGGTCAGTAATTCTATCTTGGGGAAAATTATAGGTTCTAATTCTCTCGGACCTGTCTCCAGAACCTACTAAAGATTTTCTTTTTTCGCTTCTTTCTGAATCTCTAATTTCTTTTTCATTATTGTATAGCTTTGCTCTTAGCATCTCCAAAGCTTTGGCTTTGTTTTTATGTTGAGATTTTCCATCTTGGCATTGAGTAACTGTCCCTGTAGGCAAATGAGTTATTCTTACCGCACTTTCAGTTTTATTAACATGTTGTCCTCCAGCTCCTTGTGCTCTGTACGTATCTATTCTTAACTCGCTATTATTAATTTCAATATCAACTTCTTCTACTACAGGAAGTATAGCAACTGTTGCAGCAGAAGTGTGTATTCTTCCTTGTGTCTCTGTTGTTGGTACCCTTTGTACTCTATGCACGCCGCTTTCAAATTTTAACCTTCCAAAAACATTGTTACCTATAATTTTTGCAGAAGCTTCTTTACATCCTCCAATATCATTTTCAGACAATGATAAAATTTCAATTTTCCATTTTTGTAATTCTGCATATCTTATATACATTTTTAACAAGTTGCCTCCAAAAAGAGCAGCCTCATCTCCCCCTGTTCCAGCTCTAATTTCAATTATCGCATTTCTATTATCATCTGGATCTTTAGGAATAAGAAGTTTTTGAGTTTTTTGAGTAAAGCTTTGTAAAGATTTTTTTAGATTATCAAGTTCTTTAAGAGCTTCCTCCCTTAATGAAGAATCTGTATCTTTATCATTAAGTATTTCTTGAACTCCTTCTATTTCTTTTTCACAAGATTGAAGTTCATTAATAGCTATAATAATTGGAGCTAAGTCTGAATGTTCTTTAGTTAAATTTAACCTAACATCAATATTTATATCATTATCTAATAATTTTGATTCTATTTCAGAATACTTATTAAGTATTTCTTGAAGCCTATTTTTTAAAACTGGTATCATATTAAAGCATTTTTTTTTCTATATGTTTAACTAACTTATCCAATTCTATATACTCTTGTGAACCAGTCTCTAAATTTCGAATAATAGCATTATTATTTTGAATTTCTTCATCTCCTATAATTATTGCATAATCAGCAGAAATTTTATTGGCCTGTTTTAGCCTTTTTTTTAAATTTCCACTATAAGCCATATCTATAGAAATATTTTTATTTCTTAATTCATC
>CAWVYV010000075.1:0-5532 GCA_963934475.1 uncultured Alphaproteobacteria bacterium
CTTGAAAATATAACTTTAGGACAAAAATTAAGAAGAGAAAAAATAGACCTTCATAAAGCTAACCTTTTATTAGAAAAAGTAGGACTAATAGATGTTGCAAAGCAATTACCTTCAACATTATCAGGAGGAATGAGACAAAGAGCAGCCTTAGCAAGAACTTTAATGGAAAACAATGATATTATTTTAATGGATGAACCTTTTTCTTCTCTGGATACCATTACCAAATCTAAAATTCAAAAACTGACTTGGTCATTACTTAAAAACAAAACTGTAATAATGGTCACTCATGACCCTTTAGAGGCTTTAATGTTAAGTAACACCCTATACTATGTGTCTAACAAACAATTGAAGCCTATTAAGCTTCCTTCATCAAAGCCATTAAGAAAAATTACAAATGATAATTTAATTTATAGTTACAAATATATACTTAACCTATTAAAAAAGTCTTATATATAATGAGGGGCTTTATTAAATTTTTAATTAGTTTTACCTTTTTTATACTTTGCTGGTGGGCTATACAATATTTAACAAAAACACCTTCCTATATTTTACCTAGTCCATATAAAGTATTTTTATCAATATTAAATAATATAGAATTACTGACCTATCACTCTTTAATTACATTTTTTGAAATAATAATAGGTTTTTTACTAGGAACAATATTAGGTCTTTATACAGGAATTTTATTTATTATTTCTAAAAGTACAAGAAAATGGCTACTTCCTTTCATTATTTTAACCCAAGCAATTCCTATATTTGCTATAGCTCCAATATTAACTCTTTGGGTAGGGTATGGCATTTGGTCTAAAATAATAATGACAATATTAATAATATACTTTCCAATTACTATAGCTTTTTATGATGGTTTAAAAAGAATAGACCCTATGATCGTAAATCTAGCTAAAATGATGGGAGCTAGTACATATACGATGTTATTTAAAATTAGAATACCATTTGCCCTACCACAATTATCGTCTGGATTAAAATTAGCAGCAGCATTTGCCCCAATGGGAGCTGTTATAGGAGAATGGGTAGGCTCTTCTAAAGGATTAGGCTATATAATGCTTTATGCTAGCGGTAGAGTGCAAATTGATTTAATGTTTGCTTCAATAATTATTTTAGCATTTTTTACAATAATCCTATATAATCTAGTTACTTTTATAACTAATAAATTAACAAAATGGGACCCAAAATCTAACTTAAATTAATCTCTTAAAAATAAGGACAAAAAATGAATAATAATAAAAAATTTTATATTAATGGTGAATGGGTAGACCCAATATCTCCAAAAACTTTAGATGTTATAAACCCTGCAAATGAAGAAATTGTTTCTGAAATAAGCTTAGGCTCAGAAGAAGATGTAAACAAAGCTGTTGCTGCAGCAAAAAAGGCATTTTTAACATTTTCATTAACTTCAAGAGAAGAACGCTTAGAATTATTTGAAAAAATAATGACTGTTTATAAAAAACGTATGCCAGACTTAGCAAAGGCAATCACTAGTGAAATGGGAGCCCCTGTAAATTTAGCTAATAATGCACAAGCTCCAGCTGGATTAGGCCATTTAAGCAAAGCATATAAAGCTCTTAAAGAATACAAATTTGAAACAGAAATTAATACAACTATTATTAGAAAAGAACCTGTTGGTGTCTGCGGACTTATTACTCCATGGAATTGGCCAATTAATCAAATTGCTTGTAAAGTTGGTCCTGCATTAGCAGCTGGATGCACAATGATATTAAAACCAAGTGAAGTAGCTCCTTTAAGTGCTATAATATTTTCAGAAATTTTAGATGAAGCAGGGGTTCCTGCAGGAGTATATAATATGATTAATGGTGATGGACCTACTGTAGGTGAAGCTATGAGTAAGCATAAAGACATAGATATGATGTCTTTTACTGGTTCAACAAGAGCTGGGATATCAGTAGCAAAAGCTTCTGCAGATACAGTAAAAAGAGTAACTCAAGAGTTAGGTGGAAAATCTGCTAATATTTTATTACATGATGCGGATTTTAATAAAGCAGTTAGCAAAGGTGTTATGCATTGTATGAATAATTCAGGTCAATCCTGTAATGCACCAACTAGAATGTTAGTTCCTGAGTCAAAAATGGATGAAGTTATCGAAATTGCTAAAAATACCTTAAATAAAATTGTAGTAGGAAACCCAGAATCAGAAACAACTACTATTGGCCCTGTTGTGAGCGAAGTTCAATACAACAAAATTAAAAATCTTATTGAAATAGGAATAAAAGAAGGTGCAACTCTAGTTGGAGGTGGAACAAATACTCCTGAAGGATACAATAAAGGATATTATATTGAGCCTACAATTTTTGCTAATGTTACTAACGATATGACTATAGCTAGAGAAGAAATATTTGGTCCAGTTTTAAGTATACTAGGATATAAAGACGAACAGGATGCTATTAATATTGCAAATGAAACTATCTATGGACTATCTGGATATGTTTCATCAGAAAATATTGAAAATGCAAAATCGGTTGCTTCTAAGCTCAGAACAGGAATGGTACACATTAATAATGCACCCGGAGATCAATCTGCTCCTTTTGGTGGATACAAAATGTCTGGAAATGGTCGCGAGTGGGGTGAATTTGGACTTGAAGATTTCTTAGAAATAAAATCTGTTATGGGTGCTATTCCAAAAGCTTCTTAAATAGAATACTATCAAAAGAGGCCTTATATAATATAAAGCCTCTTTTGATATAAAATATTTAATGTTTATGTTTATGAGAAGCTTTTTTAGACTCGATTTTAAACTTAACATCTAACGCATCTAAATTTTTAAATATAAATTTAGCTTCCATCATTTCACCTTCTTTATAATCTTTATTAATTCCAAAGAACATTAAGTGGTTACTCATTGGCTTAAACTCCATAATATCACCAGCTTTAATAATAACTCCACCAGGCGTTGGCCTCATTTTTGCTATATCATCTTCTATAATAACTTCATGAAGTTCTATATTTTTAACATTGTTAGATATTACTTTTACTAAATGAATATCTTCACTACTTGTATTGGTAATTTTAAAGTAACCTGCTCCATTTTTTTGAGAGATTTTCATCCAAGGATGTTTTACAACCATATTATTAGTTTCAAACTTATGCGCAAAAGTTGAAAAACTAAAAAATAATATTGATAAGCATATTAAAAATTTTTTCATTCTTTTTCCTATATTAAAAATTTATTATTGTAATGGCGAACAAATAGACGACTTAAGAATTATGTTTTCTTCACTTTTAACAGAGTTTTCTTGATAATTATTAAAATCATTCCAATCCTTATTAGATTCTAATTCATACCAGTATTTACTCATATTTTCTAAGTTTGGATGACTCCATAAAGAAATTATTTCATTTGGGTCCTGTAACTCAGTGTTCCATATACCAATATTCATAGAAGAGCTTTCTATTAAATCAACAATTTCAAGAAATTTTTTAGCCCATTTTGCAGATTGTCCTATATTAAGTTTAATAATTTTAAGCTCATATATATTTGAACTATTCACTGGTTTTTTTATTTCTGTTAACGGTCTTAACAATCTAATTTCTTGCGTTAAAATATTGGGCCCTACAAGTGGAACAAACTTATTCTTCCAGTCTTCCTTAGCAGCTAATTCTGATCTTAATCTTCTCATTTCTTCAGGGTCTTTATATTCCCACATATGAACATATTGATTCATTTTTCCTATTTCGCTCCACCAATGCCCTATTAACTTACCGTAAGTATCCCCTCCTCTTATTTTCTGAGCAACTGTCGCACTAGCATTTACAACATCTTTCATTTTACCTGGACGAGTTGTGTACATTCTAAGCTCATTAATCATAATAATTTAGCTCCATAATTTAATTAAATTTATAATCTTGTTCTATAGGTTCTTTTGTAAAATTCCAATAATCCACAAGCCTCCATGGAGAATTTGTAATAACTCTTCCAGTACCATTTCTATACCAACTATTAACTTTATCATGAGTCCATACCATTTTTGAATGCTCTGCATCTACTTTAGAATTATATTTTTCAAAAGGTTCCTGCATGCAATCCATTATTTTATATTTTTTTTCTAATAATAAATTTATACATCCTAATATATATCTTATTTGACACTCGCCGTGAAAAACTATGCTACCGCCATGCGCAAGATTTGTATTAGGTCCATACATTATAAAAAAGTTAGGAAAATTTGGAACAGTAATACCTACATGTGCTTTGGGATTATCATTATTCCAGAAATCATTAAGGTTTATTCCTTTTTTACCTACTACTTTTATAGGCCAAATCATTTTACTAGCTTTAAAACCTGTGGCCATAACTATAGCATCTTTCTTATATGAATGCTCATCTGTTTCTATACTTGAATTAGTAATACTATTAACTTTATCAGTAATAAGCTGAACATTATCTTTCTTAAGCATTTCAAACCAATTATTATCCATTAACATTCTTTTACCGTATGGAGGATAATTAGGAATAACTTTATTAAGTAGCTCTTTATCATTTCCAATTATTGATTCAATGTGCTTTACCATATTCACTCTAAACCGTTCATTCGTATGATTTAATGACCTATCTGGAAATTTCCAATTAGGATCCTTATATAAAGAAGCATGAATACCGTCACAGAAACCCCAAAATAACTGAAGACGATACCATCTTGAATAAAAAGGTATATTTTCTAATACCCATTTTTTTCCTTTTGATAGCTTTCTATGATAATTAGGATTAGCTATTATCCAATGAGGTGTCCTTTGAAATATTGTTAAGCTTTTTGCTTTTTTTGCCAGTTCTGGAGCAACTTGCATGCCACTAGCTCCTGTTCCTATTAAAGCTATATTTTTATCCTTATAATCAAAATTATCATCCCATGCACCCGTATGAATTATAGGTCCATTAAATTCACCTATACCTTTAATATTAGGAATAGATGGCTTATTCAGCTGCCCTACAGCACTGATAACGATGTTTGAATTTAAAATAGATTTTTTATTATTACTTATTATAGAGGTATCCCAAGATTTCGTAATTTCATTAAATACTGTACTCTCAACCGTTGTATTTAATTGAATATGATCAAAAAGATTATATTTTTTAACACATTTTTTTAAGTAATTTAAAATTGCATCTCTTTTTGAATAAAATTCTTCCCAATGAAATGATGGTTCAAAAGAATATGCGTAAACATGATTTGGTGTATCAACTCCACAGCCAGGATAAGTATTCTCATACCAAGTGCCTCCAATAGAATCATTTTTTTCTATTATAATAAAGGGAATTTCAGCTTTAGATAATTTAATGCCAGCTAAAATACCACATAGCCCTGAACCAATGATAATTACATTAGGTTTAGATTCATGTTTTTTAATATCATTTATAGATTCATCTCTAATGGAATTATCATTAAAGCCTAATTCTTCTTTCATCATAGGGATGTATTCATCTTTAATTTCAGCACCTACTCCTGCGCTCATTATATAGGATAAATACTCTTCTTTAATATTATTAATACTATTTAAATT
>CAWVYV010000076.1:0-5520 GCA_963934475.1 uncultured Alphaproteobacteria bacterium
CCTATTAATAGCATAAGTATTTTAGATGGGTCTTCATCTGTATCTTTAGAATTTGATTATAGAGATTATATTAATGAGAAGAACTTTTCTAAAATTACTAGTTTAGGCCACGTTGTAGAGAACTCTAATTTAATAAATACAATTAGTTCCTGCATAAAAGAAAATAAGCATTTAGGTGATGTAAAAAGAGTGCAAGCTAAAGTTTTAGATGTAACTATTGGTAAGTTTTCAGCACAAGTTTTTCTCGATAATAATAAGCAAGCAATTGGAGGTTTAATAATTGCTGCAGATGGCAAGAATTCAGCAATTAGAAAAAAAGTTGGAATTGAAATTAAAAGATCAAAATATTTACAAGAAGCCTTAGTCACTCAGATATTGCATAAAAATAAGCATAATAATATCGCATTAGAAAAATTTTTACCAGGTGGGCCTTTAGCAGTTTTACCAATGAAAAAAATAAATAATAATTATAGGTCTGCAATAGTTTGGTCAGATGACAGTGTAGTGTCTCAAAGTAGACTAAAGTCTACAAGAGAAAATCCTGATCAGATTACTTATGAAATAGAAAGACATTGTTCAGAATGGTTAGGAAAAGTTAAGTTATATGGTGAATCAGCTGTTTTTCCCTTAGAATTAATCCAAGCAAAAAAATTAGTTTCAGAGAGATTTGTGTTGATTGGGGATGCTGCACATAGCATTCACCCAATAGCAGGACAAGGCTTTAATTTAGCACTTAGAGGCATGAAAACTTTTACAAGTATGTGTGAAAGTCAAGCTGATTTGGGCTTAGATATTGGCAGTATAAAATTTTTAAAAGAATACGAAAAACTTAGAAAAGTAGATGTTTTAAGCTTAATTAGCGCAACTCATAGTTTAAACGCGTTATTTAGAAACTCTAGTACACCAGTAAAATTTATTAGAAGAGTAGGTTTATTTGCGGTAGAAAAATCACCTGCTATAAAAAAGGCATTTATGAAATATGCAATGGGTATTTAAGTAGCAGAAATTTTAGCTACTCTATTTAAATAGTCTTCATACAGTTTTATATTATTTTCTGACATTTCACGTAAATAGGCCCAAGAATATATGCCAGTATCATGACTATCATCAAATATAATTTTAATCGCATAGTTTCCTACTCTTTCTATTTGATTAATAGCAACATTCTTTTTGTTTAAAGGAGTTTTTTTATTTTTTGAGGAATGTCCTTGAACTTCAGCAGAGGGGCTCTCAACTCTTAATAATTCAGCAGATATATCTGCCTTATAATTATCACAGAACTCTATAGTTAAAGTTTTGTTTAGTTTATTATAAATAATTGATCTAGCTTTATTATTATCCAGCATTTTATTTTTTTATTTTTCTTGCTTTATCTATTAACATAATAGGAATGCCATCCTCTATTGGAAATGCTAGACCCGCCTCCTCACTTATTAATTCTGATGTTTCTTTGTTATATTTAAGTGGCCCCTTAGTTATAGGACAAACTAAAATATCTAATAGGTTTTGATCTATATCCTTATTATCATTCATTGAATACTCCAATTTTAATGTATGTTTTTGGTTTCTCCAGCAGCAGCTATTTTAAATAGGGTAATCATGGTTTCAGTTATATTATTAATATCTTTGCTTTCTAATAGCATTTGCTTTTCTTCATTATTAAAAGGACAAGATTGTGCTAGAGATTTAATCAAAAGAGCTGAAGGAGCTTTTTCAATAATTTTCCAGTCAGCTTTAATATTTTCTGAATTAAAGTAACTTTTTAAGGAAGGTAAAAAATCTTTCATAAGGGCAGAAGATACTTCCTTATAATTAGTGGATAAGTCCAAATGATATTCTGTATAATCTACATTTGCTGTCATATAACCTTTATCTGTTAGTTTATTATCAATGATTTTGTATCTGGACTGTCCAGTTAATTCTATCAAGTATTTTTTATCCTTTAATTCAGAAAAGTGTGTAATTTTTCCAAGACACCCAATATTATATAATTCAACCTTAGTAGTATTCGTTTTTTTAGGTTGAATCATTCCAATTAAACGATTATTAGAAATAGAATCTTCAGTCATCCTTATATATCTATCTTCAAATATATTAAGTGTAAGGTTTCCATTAGGCAATAACAAACAATTTGAAAGAGGGAATACAGGAACAGTTTTAGGAAAATTTTCTATATTTAGGTTCATATTCATATATTAGGCAAATAAAATTGATGAAAGCTTAAGCCTTGTCAAGCTTGTTAGTGGGTCATCTTCTCCAAAAGCTTCTAATAATTCAATAATCTTTTTTCTAGCCTTATCTTCTTCCCATTTTCTGTCTTTTTTAACAATTTTTAATAAATGGTCAATAGCTTCCTCTTGTTGGCTATTTGCTAAAAGTGCTTCTGCTAATTTAAAACGCACTTCATGATTATCTGGGTCTGAGTTTACATGCGAAATAAATTCTTCAGGACTCCCTGCTAATTTATTATCTTTAGCTAATTGGTTTAATGCAGTCAGACTAGTTATATTCTTATCTTCTAGAATGCTTTCTTCTAAACTTTCTAATAACTCAGTTACTTCAGAATTTCTATCTAATTTTATTAAGCATTTCCCATAACCTGCAATAATTTTTGTATTATTAGCATCAGCCGATAAAAGATTAGCAAATGCTTCTAAAGAGTCTTCAAAGTTATTTTCTATGTATAGTTTTTCAGCTTCCTCAATTAGTTTATTTATCTCTTCTTGCTTGCCTCCCCCGGATGCGGCGAGAACTTTTTTTATGAAATCTTTTATCTCATTTTCTGGCATTGCACCTGAAAAACCATCTATAGGTTTCCCTTCATAAAATGCATAAACAGTAGGTAAAGATTGTATCTGCAGCTGTTTAGATAATTCTGGGTTTTTTTCAGTATCAATTTTTACAAGCCTAATTTCGCCTTTATAGTCTTTAACGGCTGATTCTAGAATTGGGGTCAATTGTTTACATGGAGCGCACCAATCCGCCCAAAAGTCGACTAAAATGGGAATATCTTTTGAAGCCTCAATAACATCTTTATTAAACGAAGTACTATCTGAATCCATAATAATATTTTTAATTGATTCTTCAGAAGAAACTATAGAGTCGTCATTTATCATTTTTAATCCTATATTTATTTTAAATATATATCACATTATTATATTAATATATTAAATCAAAATATAATTTTTAACTTTTTTGTAAAACTTATGAAATGCTTTACCTTTTCATTTTGATGGAAGTCAAATAACATTGACCAAAATATTAAAATCTTTTATAAGAAGCTCTTTAATTATAAGTTGTATTATTTTTAAAAACAATATGCGGGCGTAGCTCAGTGGTAGAGCACTTCGTTGCCAACGAAGATGTCGAGAGTTCGAATCTCTTCGCCCGCTCCAAAAAATTGCATGTTATTTTAATAATAATTTTTATTTAGCCTAAATTGAAACTAGGATAGTATCATGATTAGTAATAAAATATTAATAATTATTCTTATTTGTTTTTTTTCATCCTGTTCTTCTATTCCTTCTTTAAGTAAAATAGAAGGTTCATATTCGGACCAGAATGAAAAAGCAGAAATATATAAGCAGGCAAACTTTCTGGTAGCTTCTATGGCTTCAGCATCTAGAAAGCTTCATGATATTGCCTGGCCTATTATGAAAGCTAATGTTGATGTATGCATAAATTCTAGGATTAATGCATTTGGTATTATGGTGGCTGACCCTAATGATTTGCAATCTTCTTTAAAGCCTTCTTTTCTGTCAGCTTCTCCTAATGTTTTAGAGGATGATAATGGCTCCCCTAATTTGCCTATGATAGTTTCTGTTGCAAATGGAAGCCCTGCTAATAATGTGAATATAATGGAAGGGGACTTTATAGTATCCATAGATAATGAATTAGTAAACTATAAAAACTATAAAAATTTATTAATTCAAGCAGCAAAACAAGGCATATTAAAAATAGGTGTAAAAAGGTTAAATAAAAATTTAGTGTATAGTTTGAATAGTGAATTAACATGTGGGTACCCTGTGCAACCAATGGTGTCTCCTATACCCAATGCTTATGCAGATGGTTCTAAAATATATATTACTATTGCAACCCTAGATTTTATTAAAGATGATCAGGAGATAGCATTTTTGATAAGCCATGAATTAGCTCATAATATTGTACATTATAATGGTAAAGGCTTACAGGAAATAGAAGCTAAGCCGATTTCTATAAACGATACACCATCTTTACAGAGCGTAGGTGATTTATTTATATTTCAAAGCGGCGCAAAAGAAACCGAAGCTGATTTACTTGGAATAGAGTACGCTATTAAAGCTGGGATTCCTCAAGATAAAGTAGCAAATTATTTTCGCAGAATTTCACTTTATATGCCTCAGTTAATGGATGAATCAATATTTAGGATGCATCCAGGAAATGCAAAGAGGGTAGCAGATATAGAAAGAAAATTAAAAATATTAAATTATAAATATAATAATTAAAGTGGAAAAATTTATTGTTGTATAAAATAAAACCCTATGTTGCATATTGCTTATATGATTGGGCAAACTCTCCATTTTCTACAGTAGTTATAACGTTTATATTTTCAGCATACTTTTCAAGAGCAATAGTAGGGAATGCAGAATATGCTTCTATTTTATGGGGTTGGTCCATATCTATATCCGCGTTTATGGTAGCTTGCATTGCTCCTTTTATTGGACGGCATATAGATAAAAATTTAAGTCATAAACTTTGGTTAATCGTTTTTACCTCTATATCCTCTTTAGGCGCAGCATTATTTTGGTTTGCCTATCCTGTTCCAGAATCAATTATTTTTGTGTGTATTTTAGTTATCATTTCTAATATTACATTTGAGTTAGGAGGAGTAGTTTATAATTCTTTATTACCTGTTTTCTCTTTAAAAAAAAAAATAGGAAGCCTTTCTGGAAAAGCATGGGCTGCAGGTTATGCAGGAGGCATTCTTTGTTTGCTAATTATTTTATTTGGCTTTGTTCAGAATGAAAACCCATTATTTGGTATAGAAAAAGATCAGGCTGCCAATATTCGTATTGCTGGACCGATAGTAGCTATCTGGTTCATAATTTTTTCTATACCTCTCTTTCTAAAGATAAAGAAAAATAAAAAAATAGCTTTTTATAAAAAAGTGAGTTTATTTAAAGAAGTAGTTTCTAATGTAAAGGCATTGTTTAGAAATAGTAATCAGGGGCGTTTTTTATTATCTAGAATGATTTATACGGATGGGCTAAACACCCTTTTTGCTTTTGGTGGCCTATATGCTGCAGGCACATTTAACATGAGTTTTTCAGAAATTATAATATTTGGAATTTTAATAAATATTACAGCAGGAATAGGCGCACTCTTCTTTTCATATTTAGATGATAGAATAGGGCCTAAATTTATTATAAAAATATCATTAATATTCTTAATTATTTTTGGTAGCACCACTTTAATTATAGAGAATAAGGAATTATTTTTATTATTTGGCTCTATTTTAGGTTTTTTTATAGGTTCAGTACA
>CAWVYV010000077.1:0-5433 GCA_963934475.1 uncultured Alphaproteobacteria bacterium
CTCCATCACCAATTTCAAGAACAGAAACATCAAATGTTCCTCCTCCTAAATCATAAACAACAATAGTTCCAGATTCCTTTTTATCCAAACCATAAGATAAACTCGCCGCTGTTGGCTCATTGATAATTCTTAAAACCTCTAAGCCCGCTATTTTTCCTGCATCTTTAGTCGCCTGGCGCTGAGCATCATTAAAATAAGCAGGAACAGTAATTACTGCCTGTGTTACATCATGCCCTAAATGAGATTCTGCAGTTTCTTTCATTTTTTGTAAGATAAATCCACTAACTTGACTTGGAGCATAATCTTTTCCTGCTGCATTTACCCAAGCATCTCCGCCTTCTGACTTAATAATATTATAAGGAACCAAATCTTTATCTTGAGTAACTTTCTCATCGGAAAAAGGTCTTCCTATTAACCGTTTAATAGCAAATAAAGTGTTTTCTGGATTGGTAACAGCTTGTCTTTTTGCTGCTTGTCCTACTAATGTTTCTCCATTTTCTGTAAATGCAACTATAGATGGTGTTGTTCTAGCACCTTCTGCATTTTCTATTACTTTAGCATTGCCGCCTTCCATAACAGCAACACAACTATTAGTAGTTCCTAAATCAATTCCGATAACTTTACTCATTATATTCTTCTTTCTTTATATATTATTAAAACTGTGCAGGAGACATATGGGGATTAAAAATTAAAACACAAGCCTTTGCTTAAAAATTTTAAACTAAACTAATGTTTTTAATATTATTTCCCAACACACTTACTAAACTATGTAAAAATTTATCACCTGTTCCTGGAAAAACATATGTAAAATGTAAACGGCAAAGAGTATTACCTTTTGGAGCAAAAATGTGCCAAAAATAATTATTTAAAATAACTCCTGTATCTCCATCTACTTCTGACTTAGCACAAGAAATTAGATAAACATTTTCTTCTGTCGAATGTAACGAAACATCCTTAACATTTTCGTCCGCCCCTAAAGATGCTGCTGTATGTTGCATATATTCTATAGTTATTTTAGTCTCTTTTGGTAGTGTTATCTCATCACAATTTAAAAAAAGCATAGCTTCTTCATATCCAGTGACCCTACTTATCAAACTTTTTTTATCTTTATCAATTTCAGTTGGCCATGATGAAGGCATTAATAAGCTACAGCCTTCCCATGGAGAAATTTTTTCTAGTTTTAATCTGGATATTCTTCCTGCAACTTTAGCTTCTTTATCTAACTCCGTTTCACTGTCTATAAAAGAGCATTTTTCTAAATACTGTTCTATATCTGCTAATATTGTTTTTACCGCCTGATCAGAGGAGGGGTTTGACGTCCAGGACAAGGCTAATGTGATTAGCCTAACTGTTCTAGACCCAATTATTTTAGCTTTTCTCCATACTTTTACTTTTTCTCCTGATTCTAGATTAGCCTCGTATTCCAAGCCATAAATCTCATTATTACTAGTTTTGATTTCTAAATCTGGATGTGTTTCAAGTAAAATTGGGTCAAATAAATGCTCTTTTAGTTTATTGTGTTTATTATATTTCGGATCATCTATACTAAGAATCTTTAAACCTAAAACAGGATATTTCCCTGTATTAAACCTAATATCTGCCTTTGAGCTGTCTTCTTCATAATACGTAACATTCCATGATGCATTTAAAGGCATTTGAAACGAATTATCACCTAGTTTTAAAATGTCCATAAATACTGCCTATAATTTATTTTTCTTTAACTAATTCTTTACTTACGCCAACCATAGCAGGCCTTAATAATCTATCATAAATTTTATATCCAGGTTGCAAAACTTCACATAAACTCCCTGGCTTATATTCATCTGTAGGAACCTCTAGCATTGCTTGATGAAAATTATGATCAAAAGAATCTCCTTTACTAGGGCTAATTATTTCTATTCCGTTTTGTTTAAATACAGCAGAAATATCTTTAAGAGTTAGTTCTACTCCCTGATGTAAAGATAAATAATTTTTTTCTATATCTTTTTTGTCTTCTACTTCTTTAGGTGAAGCAGTTACAGCTCTATTAAAGTTATCTAGTATAGTAAATAGACCTCTAGCCAGATTAGAAGCTCCATATCTTGCATTTTCTTGCTTTTCTTTTTCCATCCGTCTTCTCATATTTTCTACTTCAGCTAATGCCCTCAATTTTGCATCTTCTGACTCTGCAAGTTCTTCTTTTAATTTATCTACTTCAGACAAAACTTCCTCTGAAGATTCTTCATTAGCTGACTCTTCTACTTCACTACCCTCTTGAATACCAGAATCATCAGTAGACGCTTTTATTTTGCTATCCTCTACAATATTTTCAAATTTTTCTTTAAGCTCTTCATCTTTAGTCTTTTTTGTCATACTAGCTCCTATTTAATATAAATTAGATATTGTCATTCTATCTCTCATATACAAGTAATTATTTAAATAATTTTGAAATTGCCTTAGCAGTAAAATCTACCATTGGAATAATTCTTCCATAGTTTACTCTCATAGGACCAATAACACCTATAGCCCCTAATGTTTTAGTCTTATTAAGAGTGCTTTTAGCTTTAATAGGTGCAAGTATCATAGAACAACCAGAATAATCGAATAATTTATTATCTGCTCCTATAAAGACATGAACCCCTGTACCTGATACTGAGTTTTTTAATAGTTCTGATAATGTTTTACCTTGTTCTATTTTTTCAAATAATTCATTTATTTTTTTAAAGTCTTCTTGTGTATTTATATCATTATAAATATTATCTTTTCCTGTCAGAATTAAAGAAGGGTGGTTTGTATTAGCACTCTTAATTGCAAGCCCTGCAGTGATTACCTTCTCAGATATTAAATCTATTTCTTTTTTATGATTTACTAACTCTTCTTCAATTATAGTTTTTGCCTCTTCAAGAGTGTTGCCGGAAACTCTAGAATTTAAAAAATTTGATGCTTCAATTAAATTTGCTACAGGGGTTCCCTTAGGAATATCTATTAATCTGTTTTCTACTAGCCCTAATGTATCAACAATAACAACTAATGCTTTATTTGAATCTATAGGAACAAATTCTATGTGCTTTATTGCCCTTTGAACTGTTGGTGCCATAACTAAACTAACACAATTAGATAAACCTGAAAGAGCATTAGAGGTTTCACTTAAAATATCTTTTAAGCTTTTTCCTGTGCCCGCACTTAATGCTTCTATATTCTTTTTTTCTTCGCTAGAAATATCTCCTATCTGTAATAAGCCATCTACAAAAAGTTGTAGGCCACTTTCCGTAGGAAGACGGCCAGCAGAAACATGTGGCGACTTTAATAAATTTAAACCCTCTAGATTAGACATTACATTTCTAATTGTTGCTGAAGCTAAAGATGGAGATATTTTTTTCGATAGCGTATTTGAACCAACAGGATTGCCTGTTTCTAAATAAGATTCTACTATATATTGAAAAATTTTCCTAGATCTACTATCTAATGAAGAAAGTAGAATATTATTATTTTTATGGTTATTCAATTAAATTTACTCTCTGTATATATTAATAATATAATATAGTATTTAAATAGGAAATAATAAATGAATAATAAATTAATAAAAAGACCATCAGGAAGAAGTGTTGATCAGGCAAGAAAAATTAGTGTTGAAAAAAGTTATATTAAAAATGCTGGCGCTTCATGCTTAATAAATGTTGGAGACACAAGTGTTATCTGTACAGCTTCCTTAGATAAAAGAGTTCCAATGTGGTTAAAAGGGTCTGGTAAAGGCTGGTTAACTGCAGAATACGGAATGCTGCCCGCATCAACAAACACTAGAAATGATAGAGAGGCCGCAAGAGGAAAACAAAGTGGTCGGACACAAGAAATTCAAAGGCTAATAGGCCGTTCTTTAAGAGCAGCCTTGGATTTAAAAAAACTCAAAGAACTACAAATAAAAATAGATTGTGATGTTATAAATGCAGATGGTGGCACTAGAACAGCCTCAATTACGGGAGGATGGATTGCTTTAAACTTACTTATACAATCATTATTAAAAAAGAAAATATTAAAAGAAAACCCTATAGTTGATCAAATTTCTGCAATTTCATGTGGTATATATAAAGGTGTAGAAATCATAGATTTAGATTATGATGAAGATAGTGAAGCAGAAACGGATGCCAATTTTGTTATATCCAAAACTAAAAACCTAATAGAAATCCAAGCAACAGCGGAAAAAGGCGCCTTTAATAAAGAACAAATAAATAATATGATTGATTTAGCATGTAATGAAAGCACTACTTTATTTGCACTACAAAATAGAACAGTTGAAGATGAAAAATAAAATACAAATACCTAAAAAAATAATAGTTGCTAGTCATAACCCAGGAAAAGTAAAAGAAATAAATATTCTTTTAAATGATATAGGTATAGCTGCATTACCAGTTTCAAAGTTTTCCCAGGAAGAGCCAATTGAAGATGGAAAAACCTTTGCAGAGAATGCTTTAATAAAAGCGAGAAGTGCAAAAAAATTATCTCAGCAAACCTCGTTGGCTGATGATTCCGGCCTGTGTGTTGATGCTCTTAATGGAGACCCTGGAATATATTCTGCAAGATGGGCAGGAGAAAACAAAGATTTTAATTTAGCTATGTCTACAATAGAAAATAAAATAAGTACTTTAAAAAACAAAAATGCATATTTTATATGTGTACTTGCACTTGTAACAGAAAATGATGAAGAATATGTTTTTGAAGGCAAGATTCACGGAAAGTTAACTTTTCCTCCTCGTGGCAAAAAAGGATTTGGATATGACCCCATATTTATACCAGAAAATAAACTTCTTACTTTTGGGGAAATGGAGCCAGAGCATAAAGATTTGATAAGCCATAGAGCACAGGCATTCAGAAAATTTAAAGAGAATATTTTTTGTTAAATAAAAATAAAGAGATTTCTGTATACGTTCATTGGCCCTATTGCTTAAAGAAATGCCCTTATTGTGATTTCAATAGCCATGTATCTAAACAAGAAATAGATTATAAAGACTGGGCATTAGCCTATAAAAATGAAATAAACATAGAGCAAAACAGACTTGGGGAAAAAGATGTAAGTAGTATTTTTTTTGGCGGAGGCACACCTAGTTTAATGCCGCCTAATTTAGTTGAATCCATTATAAACAGCATAGGAAAAAAATGGAATATTACAAATAAAACAGAAATTACAGTCGAAGCTAACCCTTCTAGTGTTGAAATAAATAACTTTAAATACCACGCTGAAAGTGGTGTAAATAGGCTTTCTTTAGGTTTTCAATCTCTTAATGATGATCATTTAAAATTCCTTGGCAGAAATCATAAGGCAAAAGATAGTTTAAAAGCTCTTGAAATTGCAAAAAAGAACTTTGATAGAGTTTCTTTTGATTTAATTTATGGGCTTCCTAACCAAACAGAATTATCCTGGAAGCAAGAACTTAAAGAAGCAATAAAATTTTCTGGAGA
>CAWVYV010000078.1:0-5405 GCA_963934475.1 uncultured Alphaproteobacteria bacterium
TTTGTATTAACACCAACAATTCCTTGAAAAGCAAAAAATAGATTTGAAAACATTTGAAGGAATCCTCCAACAAATAAAACAGAAATTATATTATATTTTGCAACTAATAGACCTCCTAGGAATAATCCTATTAAAGTTGCTGCTAAGCCTATTACTTTAACAATATTAGCAATTTGAATTTTTGAAAAACCAATATCTAGTAAAAAAGGCGTGGTCATATTTCCAGCTAAAGCATCACCTAATTTATAAATTGCTATAAATATTAATATCCATACCCATGATTGCCTTTGTGAAAACTC
Source organism: uncultured Alphaproteobacteria bacterium (assembly GCA_963934475.1). Lineage (GTDB taxonomy): Bacteria > Pseudomonadota > Alphaproteobacteria > TMED109 > TMED109 > TMED109. The sequence continues at coordinate 300 of CAWVYV010000078.1, forward strand.
TATAAAAGGGTCTAAAACTGCTTTTTTAATCCATTGTAAAAAGTTAGGGATATTGGCTACATTTCTATCACCATTATCAATCACACTATTATTAGGCAAAAATATTAAAATTATTGGGCCTATCAAAAAGCATAGAGACATGATTTTAAAAGCTACATGCCATGATAAAAATTCTGCTAAATATAATGCTCCAGCTCCAGCTACTATTAGAGCTATTCTATAGCCCAAAACGTATGTTGCTATTCCAGCTGCTAAATCTTTATCGGGATGAAGCTCTATTCTATAGGCATCTAGTGCTATATCTTGAGTAGCGGAAATAAAAGCTGCGCTGCAAACAAGCACTGCGAGCATATATAAGTCTTCTATTGGATCAATAGTAGAAATTATAAAAAATAAAATAAAAAGAATTATCTGGGTAAGCAATAACCAACTTCTTCTCTTACCTACTAAAGTATTTAAAAATGGTATTTTTATAGTATCTATTAAAGGAGACCATAAAAATTTTAAAGCATACGGGGTTCCAGCTAGAGCAAATAACCCAATAGAAGTTAAACTTAAACCTGAATCCATTAAACGCGCGGACATAGTGGCACCAATTAATGGTAAAGGAAGTCCCGCACAAAAGCCTAATGGAATAAATGCTAAAATATTATATTTGTTATATGGTCCTAATTTAGATAGAACTGTTTTAAATATATAATTCATTAACCATACTTTATATAAATAGATTTTAATTAACAGTTTATAAATTTATATATGGTTTCAAATTTAAGATATGAAAAGGAAAATTTATGAGAAAACTATTATTAATGGCCTTAATCCTTACTACAGGGTTAATGGTTGGTTGCGGTCAGCAAGAAGAAAAAGCTGCGGTAGAAAAAGTTAAAAAGGTAAAATGGAAAATGGCCAGTACTTTTCCAGGGTCTTTAGTACAAATTGGGACTCTAGGTGTTCGCCTACAAAATGAAGTCTCAAAAATATCTGGTGGAAATATTACTATTAAATTTTTTGAGCCTGGTGCTCTTGTACCCGCATTAGAAATTTTTGATGCGGTATCAACAGGTGCAGTAGATTCTGGCTGGGGTACTCCAGGCTATTGGGCAGGTAAAGTTCCTGCATTACAACTTTTTTCTTCCGTACCATTTGGACCACCATCTAATGAATATATGTCATGGGTATATTTTGGAGGTGGCAAAGAGTTCTATGAAGAGCTTTATGCAAGACATAATATAAAAGGAATGCTTTGTGGAGTTATTCCTCCAGAAGCCTCTGGATGGTTTAAAGAAGAAATTAAAGGACCTGAAGATCTAAAAGGCTTAAAAATGCGCTTTTTTGGCCTAGGTGCAAAAGTAATGGAAAAAGTAGGCGTATCTACTCAGCTTTTATCTGCGGGTGATATTTATCCTGCATTAGAGCTTGGGGCTATAGATTCTACTGAGTTTTCAATGCCTGCTATTGATTTAGAATTAGGTTTCTACCAAGTTGCAAAGCATTATTACTTTCCAGGATGGCATCAACAATCAACATTTATGGAGCTAATGATAAACCTTGATAAATGGAAGGCTCTGTCAGTAACACAACAAGCGCAAATTGAAGCTGCATGTGGAGATAATTTTCGTCATGCTATAGCTGAAGGAGAAGGTATTCAAGGGCCAGCACTTAAAACTTTACAAGAAAAGGGTGTGACACTTCATACTTGGACACCAGAAATGTTAGCTATTTTTGAAAATGCTTGGGACGAAGTAGCTGCTGAACTAGTTGAATCTGATGAAGATTTTGCTAAAGTTTGGGCATCTCTTAAAGATTTTAGAAAAAACTATAAAGAATGGAAAGAACTTGGTTACCTTAAATAATCAATAAATTTTCTAATCTATGCAGGGCTTAAACTATAAGCCCTGCTTTATTTTTTATATATTCTTTTAAGTTTTTCTCTGGTCTACCACCATAATGTGAGATAATCTCAGAAGAACATGCCGCCCCTAAAACTCCCGCCTTCATTAAATCTAAGTTTTTAGATAGCCCCGCTAGAAAGCCGGCAGCAAAAAAATCTCCTGCTCCTGTAGTATCTACTACGTTTGTAGAAAATGCCTCAATTTTATGTATGGCTGTCTGCTCTATAATTGCAGCCCCTTTTTCTCCTTGTGTTACTATTCCTATTTCCACATCATCTTTAAGAAATTTATATGCGTCTTCTATTATATCTGTCTCATATAAAGACTTTATCTCTCCTTCATTACTAAATAAAATGTCCACATTATTTTTTACAAACTCTTTCATTTTTTCTCTGTGTCTTTCTACACAAAAAGCATCAGATAATGTAAATGCAACTTTCACATTGTGCATTTTAGCATATTCTGCTGCTTTTTGAAATGCTTCTTGAGCCTCTTCAGGATCAAATAAATACCCTTCTAAGTAAATAATTTTTGAAGATGCTATTTGCTCTTCATTAATATCTTCAAGTGTTAATTTACTAGAAGACCCCAAAAATGTTGCCATAGTTCTCTCCGCATCGGGAGTTACTAAAATTAAACATCTTGCTGAAGATTCTCCAGTATCTAAGGGCCTAGTTGTAAAATCAATATCAGCATTTGCTAAATCTGCATGAAAAATATTTCCAAGTTCGTCATTTGATCTTTTTCCTATAAATGCGCTTTTACATCCCAGCTGAGAGATACCAAATATAGTATTTGCTGCTGACCCACCTGACATTTGAACTTTATTTTCCATCGATGCATAAATATTCTTTGATATTAACTCATCGACTAATGTCATAGATCCTTTATTAAGATTATGGCTTGATAAGAATGCATCATCAGCATTTGCAATCACGTCTATTATTGCATTTCCTATACCTAAAACATCAATTTTTTTTTCTACAGACATTATAATTCCTTTTTAATTTTATAATTACTAAAGTATATTTATTGTTATATAGGAGATGCCATATTTGTAATAAAAAAGGAATTTTTAAATGACTTCATCAGATAATGATTTATGGAAAAAAAGTGCAACTGATGTTGTATCTTTATTAAAAAATAAAGAAATTTCTCCTGAGGATGCTCTCAACAGTAATCTCAAAAGAATAGAAGAAACACATACTAGCATTAATGCTGTCATTACTGTCTGTGAAGAAAGGGCTCGAAAACAGATTAAAAACCTTAATACTAAAAATAAAGATCATCCTGGTTATTTACATGGCTTACCAATAGTAATTAAAGATTTAACTAATGTTAAAGATGTAAGAACAACTTATGGCTCACAGATATTCGAAAATAATATTCCTGAAAATTCCGATTTTCTAGTTGAAAGAATTGAACAAATGGGAGGAATAATAATAGGGAAAACTAATACTCCTGAATTTGGCGCGGGGTCGCAGACTTTTAATAAAATATTTGGGGCAACTCCCAATCCATGGAATTTAGATTATACGGCAGGAGGATCTTCTGGGGGCACAGCCTCAGCATTAGCTTCTGGTGCAGCATGGCTTGGAACAGGCTCAGATCTTGGAGGTTCTTTAAGAAACCCCGCTAGTTTTTGTGGTGTTGTAGGTTTAAGGCCTACCGCAGGAACCGTTGCACATGGCCCACAAAATCTACCTTTTAATGGACTATCTGTAGATGGGCCTATGGCAAGAACTGTAGAAGATATTGCTTTGTTTTTAGATACAATGTCTGGTTTAGATTCTAGAGACCCTCTATCAGTAAATGCTCCTCACAAACCTTATCACAAGGCTTTAAACGAAGATGTACCTAAATTAAATATTGGAATAAGTGATGACTATGGTTTTCTTGCGTGTGCCCCTGAGGTTCGTGAGGCTATTAATAAGGCAGAAAAATTTTTACTGGATATGGGCCATAATGTAGAAAGAGTTTGTCCAGACTTATCAAACGCAGAAGAGACCTTTCAAGTTTTAAGAGCTCATATGCTAGCAACTGATAAAAGAGAATTATATTCTTTGCACAAAAATATTATGAAAGAAGATTTAAGACTCAATATAGAAAAAGGATTTGCTTTAACTGAAGAGCAAATTAGTAATGCCCAATTAGAGAGAGGCAAGATAGTTAAGAACACTAATGTATTTTTTGAGAAGTATGACCTTTTTATTTCTCCCTCATCAATGGTTGCTCCTTTTAATATTAAAGAGCCTTGGCCTAAAAAAGTTGAAAACACCAGCTTTGATAACTATGTAAGTTGGTTGATGACTGCTGCATCTATCTCTCTGACTGGCTGCCCGTCTTTAGCAGTGCCCTGTGTAAAAACAGATAATAATTTACCTATTGGTATACAAATTGTTGCAAGGAGAAGAAATGAATCATTGCTTATAAGTTTTGGGCATTTATTTCAAAAACACACAAAAAATAATAATATTACTCCTATAGAACCAGGCTAATTGTTTTGCAAAAAATACAAAGTAAGTATTATGTAATTAATATATTTTTTCTATCATTAAGAAATTTATTTGACCCTAAAGTTTTTAAGTGGGTTTTATATACAACTATAGTAACTCTGATAACACTAGCCGCTATAACTTTTGCAATAGTCTATTATATAAAAGATTTTCTTGATACAGGCATTCCTTTTTTAGGAGATTTCTTAATTTATGGCGCTACTCTTGGAGCTTTATGGGGGTCAACAATCTTATTTGTTCCTATTTCAACAATTGTTTTTGCACTCTTCCAAGATAAAATAATGGACCAGATTGAAAAAAAATATTATCCAGAAGTAAGTCAGGAAGCAAAAATAAAAATCGCAACAATGTTTTTTGCTGGTATTAAACTTTTAGGTTGGTCTCTACTAATAAATATTATTATTTTTCCGGCTGCTATAATATGGGGAAGCTCATTATTTTGGATTCCCGTAAATATTTTAATAACAGGTTATTTAATTTCTAAAGAATATACAGAGGCAATTGGGTTAAGAAAAATGACATTTGCACAGACAAAAGAAGTGAGAAATAATTTATTCTGGCCTTGTTGGTTTTTTGGAACAATAGGTGCTTTATTATTTTTTATACCTTTAATAAATTTATTTGCGGCACCTTTTATTACTATACTTATGCTGCATACTTTAAATATAAAAGGTTTTAATGGCCCAATTGCAGATTAA
>CAWVYV010000079.1:0-5352 GCA_963934475.1 uncultured Alphaproteobacteria bacterium
TGAACTAAGCGATCATAACTTATTCTCCTCAGATAGGTTTGCTGGAATTGATAGGATAGAAGAAGGAAGCAAAGTAAATTTTGGACTTAAATCAACTTTACAGTTAGATAAATATGGCGAACTTACAAGCGTCATAGGAAGATCTTGGAATCTATTAAAGCCACAAAAAGAATACATCTCAGGAACGGGTTTAAGTAAAAAACTATCTCATATTGTTGGAAATATAATTTATAACTCAAAAAATTCTATAGTTTTGGGTTATCACTTTAGAAGAGATGCTCTTAATTTTAGGTCTCAAAGAGATACGTTAACTGTTGCGTATGATGGAAACCCGATCAAGGCTTATATAAATTATACTATGGTTAGAGATGACCCTGTTCCTACCCAAAGTATGCTTTCTGAGCAAGCCAATATATCTCTATCTTGGAACATTACTGATAATTGGAATACAAGTATTAGACAAAATAGAGATTTAAAGGATAGTAATTGGGGGAATGCTATTAATAGTTATGGAAATATTGAATATAAAAACGAATGTATAATAATACGTTTACAAGCAGAAAGAAAACATCAAACTTTAGTTGATGTGCCAGATACAAATGAATATTCTCTTAGTTTCAATTTAATAGGTTTTTAATTTAGGATAATTTTAGTGTTTATAAAGGTTTTAATAGTTTTTCTTTTTATATTTAATATTAAAAGTTCTTTTTCTCAGGATGATATAAATAAAGTTGAAATCATAGGTATAGTTGCAATAGTCAACGATGAACCAATAACTTTTATGGATTTAAGTAACAGAATGCAATTAATAATTGTATCATCTAATTTACCTGATAACTCAGAAACAAGAGAAAAACTTTATGGTCAAATTCTTCAATCCCTAATAAATGAAAAGCTTCAAGCACAGGAAGCAAAAAAATTAAGCATAAGCATAACTACTCAAGAGGTAGATAATAATATCAAATTTATTGAAAAAAATAACAATATGGAAGAGAGAACGTTAATTGATACTTTGTATAAAAATGGTGTTCCTAAATCAGCACTACCTTCCAGAATCTTAGCAAACATAATTCTAGAAAAATTATTACAGAAAGTTATACAACCCAAAGTTATAATTACTGATAATGAAATAGAGAACGAGTATAATAATTACTTATCTAATGAAGGAAAATATGAATATAAGCTTTCAGAAATTATTTTTAATTATACTAATTTATCAAAAAATACAGATATAATGCTTATAGCGAAACAAATTCGAAAAAAAATTATCAAAGAAAATAATTTTGATGTAATAGCAAAAAGAATCAATGAAAATGGTACTGGAAAGTTTAAAAAAGATGATAATTGGAGGCTAAAAAATAATATTAATACAACAGCCTATGATTTCATTAAAGATTTAAAAATAAATGGTGTGTCAGAATTATTATTATTAAATACAGGAATATCTATTGTAAAAGTTGATAATAAAAGAAAAATTATAATACCTGACCTTTCAAGTACTGTTGAGGATATTTCTCTTATTATTTTTGACCTTCCTATTAATAAGAATAGAACCAATAGTTTGTTAGAAGAAATAAGAAATAAAACAATTAATATTAAATCTTGTAATGAGCTGTCAGAGTTAGCAAAAACTGAAGCAAATATGCAAGGCAGAAATATAGGAAAGGTTTCACTGAAAAACTTACCTAAAAAATTTAGAGAAGCTATTCAAAATAGAGAAGTAAATAAACCTACCACACCAATTATATCTGAAGATGGAATATATATTATTATGGTTTGTGAAAGGAATGCTAAATTAAATCAAGAATTTGCTCTAAAGGAAGTTATTACGACTAATATAAAAAATAGATTAACCAATATTTTAAAAGAAAGGTATCTATTAGATTTAAATAGAAAAGCTCTTATAGATATACGAAAATAATAATATGGATATAGATAGCTTTAAGAATATTAATGACCTACCAAGCATCTCTCAAACTATAAAAGAATATAATTTATCTGCAAAAAAAAAACTTAGTCAAAACTTTATCCTTGATTTAAATCTTACAAATAAAATTATTAATTTAAGTGAAGGAATTAAAGATAATACTATAATTGAAATAGGTCCAGGTCCAGGTAGCTTAACTAGATCATTATTATTAAATGGAGCTAAAAAAGTTATTGCAATAGAAAAGGATAAAAGATTTATTGAAGCATTAAAAATATTAAATGTAGCTTCTAGTAACAAACTGATTATAGAACATAAAGATGCATTGGATATTGACTTAAATTATATTTTAAATAAATATAATGTTGAAAATGCAGAAATAATTGCAAATTTACCATACTCTGTAGCAACTAAACTGCTTTTAAATTGGATACCATTTCCTAATAGAATAAATCAAATGACACTTATGTTTCAAAAGGAAGTAGCTGAAAGAATTACAGCAAAACCTGGCTCAAAAAAATATGGAAGACTTTCTATTTTAATAGGGTTAATGGCTGATGCTAAAATTGTAATGAGCATTCCTTCTACAGCTTTCAAACCCCAGCCAAAAGTTGATTCTGCAATTGTTCAAATCAAGCCAAAAATTACAAAAATTATGTTTAATAAAAAAAAATTAGAAGAAATTACAAGAAATTTATTTAATCAGCGTAGAAAACAAATTAAATCTACCTTAGCAAAATTTGGCGACCCTTTAAAAATATGTGAGTTTTTAAATATAGACCCAAGCTTAAGGCCAGAACAAATTACACTGGAACAATATGAAAAATTAGCAATACTTATTGCTAAAAATCATGCGTAATTGATCTAACAAACTCTACTAATCCCTCCTGCCTTGTTCTTTTCATTCTCTCTGCTTTTAAAATTACTAGTACAGCTTTAACACTTTGATTTAAATCCTCATTTATAACTACATAATCGTATTCAGCCCAATGAGTGATCTCTGCTGATGCGCCATCCATTCTTTTTTTTACGACTTTGGCTGAGTCCTGCCCACGACTCTTTAACCTTCTTTCTAGTTCTTTTTTATTAGGAGGTAAAATAAAAATTGAAACAATATCTTCTCTCATTTTTTCTCGAAGTTGTTGAGCTCCTTGCCAATCAATATCAAAAATTAAATCTTCACCATTATTTATTTTTTTTTCTACTAGAGACTTATCTGTTCCATAATAATTATCAAAAACGCTAGCATGTTCTAAAAAGTGATTATTACTTAACATTTCTTTAAATTTTTCAGTACTGACAAAAAAATAGTCTTCACCAGAGTTCTCATTTGGTCGCTTTTTTCGGGTTGTAGTAGAGATAGATAATGATAGGTTTGTATCTAAACTCATTAAAGATTTACAAATAGAACTTTTTCCTGCTCCTGATGGAGAAGAAAGAACTAACATAACACCTTTTTTTTTATTGGAATCATTCATAATAAATATATTATAATTATAAAATAATAATTAAACAATTTTATTTTTTATATATTATTTTTATATTTTTTTTATGATCTTCATATGTTTCAGAAAATAAATGTCCTCCTTTACCATCAGCAACAAAGTATAAATTATTGCTTTCTTCAGGGTTTAATACAGCTTTAAAGGCATCAATACCTACATTGCATATTGGAGTAGGAGGCAAACCATTTATTTTATATGTATTCCATTCATGGTCTAATAATAAATCAGATTTATTCAGTAACCTACCTAAATAAACTGTCTTATTAATACCATATATAACAGTAGGGTCAGCTTGTAATTTCATACCTTTTTTTAATCTATTTAAAAAAACTCTAGCTATTTTACTTTGATCTTCTTTTTTTTTAGCTTCAGCTTCTACAATTGATGCTAGAGTTAAAACCTCATTTTGATTAAGGACTGCAGATATATTATGTTTATATTGATTATAAATTTTTGAAAAATTAATATTTGCTTTATCGTACATGATACTTATGATTTTATCTGCGCTAGTATCTTTAGAAAAAAAATAAGTACTTGGAAACAATGCTCCTTCTGAGTAATTTATTTGACTAGGCGCAATGTGTAAGTTTTTCTTAACAATTTCAAAAATTTGTTTATTTGAATAACATTCTGGTATTACTAGTTTATATAATATTATATCATTCTTATATAATTTATTTAAAACATTTTTTTGAGATATGTTTTTATTAAAATAATATTCTCCTGCTTTTAACACTTTAGATTTTTTAGAAAAATAAGAGTGAATAATAAAATAGTATTTATTTTTTATAACACTCCCATCTTCTAATATTGAAGCTATTGTATATAAAGAGGTGTTTTTTGGTATTTCAATTGTTATATCTTTAGAAAGAGGTCCTGTTTGATTTGGGTCGTATATTATTTTTTCTATAAATAATAAGACTAGGAATACGCTTATTAATAGAATTAAAATCTTAAATTTTATTTTTTTTAAAACTTACCTTACCTTACCTACTATTAGAGATGCATTTGTTCCACCAAAACCAAAAGAATTTGATAATGCTGTATTAACTATCATTTCTTTTGCCTTCAAGGGAACTAAATCTATTCCTGAAGCATTTTTACAGGGGTTATTTAAATTTAAAGTAGGTGGCACTATATTATTCTGTACACTTAATATTGAAAATATTGCTTCTACTGCTCCTGCAGCCCCAAGCATATGACCAACTGATGATTTTGTAGAGCTTATAGATATATTGCCAATATTCTCTTTAAACAACCTTTTAACAGCCCCTAGTTCTATTTCATCTCCTAAAGGAGTAGAAGTGCCATGAGCATTGATATAATTAATTTCTGATGCATTTATACCTCCATTAACCATAGCTGCTTGCATAGCTCTAAAACCACCATCTCCATCTTCTGCAGGAGCAGTAATATGATAAGCATCAGCAGATAAACCGTAACCTAATAGTTCAGCATATATTTTTGCACCCCTAGACTTTGCATGCTCATAATCTTCTAGTACAACACAACCTGCTCCTTCACCCATGACAAAACCATCTCTTCCTTCATCCCATGGACGCGAAGCGGTTGTTGGATCATCATTATAACTAGTAGAAAGCGCTCTAGCTGCTGCAAAACCGGCAATGCCTAAGCGTGTTATTGCTGCCTCTGATCCTCCAGCCACCATTACATCTGCTTCATTTGCTCTAATTAAACGCGCTGCATCTCCAATTGCATGCGCTCCTGTAGAACAGGCGGATACTACAGATAAATTTGGGCCTTTAAAATTATTTTTTATAGATACTTGCCCTGAGGCTAGGTTTATTAAACATGAAGGTATAAAAAAGGGACTTAGTCTTCTTGGGCCTCTTTCTTTTAATACTAAAGCAGCTTCCTCTATAGTAGATAAACCTCCTATACCTGAGCCTATTAAAACTC
>CAWVYV010000080.1:0-5212 GCA_963934475.1 uncultured Alphaproteobacteria bacterium
CCCATGCTTCCACCATTTTTGTTAAAATTTGAGCGTATTTCAGAAGCTGTTCTATTTCTATTGTCTGTTAGAACATCTATAATTATGGCAATACTACCTGGCCCGTATCCTTCGTAACGAATTTCTTCATAAACTGCTTCATCATTTCCTCCAATAGCTTTTTGTACAGCTTTTTCTATTCTATCCTTTGGCATATTTTCTGCTCTTGCACTAATAATAGCATTTCTTAATCTAGGGTTTTTTTCTGCTTCAGGTAGGCCAGATTTTGCAGCTACAGTTATTTCTCTTGCCATTTTTGAAAATAATTTGGCTCTTTTTGCATCTTGTGCACCTTTTCTATATTGAATATTTTTAAATTTTGAGTGGCCAGCCATTTTAATCTTTCTATTAATTTTTTATATTTTTATTATACTTGTTTTTTTATATTATAAATTATTTTTTATATTTTTTCTGGAATCCTATTAATTAAATGAGGCCCTATAATAATAGGTTCTATATTAACAGCTAAACCAGTTGCATCATTGATGTTTACAATAACTCCACATAACGTTGATAATCCAGCACTTACGTTAATTCTACCAGTAGGCATTTTATGTTTAAACCTAGATACCCATCCATTTTTTTCTCCTCCAATAACTGAATCATAATCTCCACACATTCCTGCATCAGATTGATAGGCAGTCCCTTTTTCAAAAATTTGAGCATCGGCTGTTGGAACATGAGTATGCGTTCCTACTATAAAGCTTACCCTACCATCAAAAGCATGACCTATGGCCATTTTTTCTGAAGTTGCTTCTCCATGCACATCTATTACTATTGCACTAACACTTTCCCCAATTTTATAATTCTCTATAATATTTTCTATAGCTTCGATCGGGTCATTAAGCGGATCCATAAACAATCTAGCCATTACATTTATAACTAGTACTTTTCTACCCATAGAGTCTTCATTAATAACCATTCCTTGACCAGGGACCTGAGGAGGAAAGTTAATAGGCCTTAATAGTTTATTATCTTTGGTTATATAGGGTATAATTTCTTTTTGATCCCATATATGATTGCCTGTAGTAATAACATTCACGCCTAATTCATAAAATTCTTCACAAATTTTTGGAGTAATACCAAATCCTCCTGCTGCATTTTCTCCATTTAATATTACAGTATCTACTTCTAGTTTTCTTTTTAGTTCTGGTAGTTCTTTTTTTACAGCTTGTCTGCCTGACTTGCCCATTACATCACCTAAAAATAATATATTCATAAAACTTTCCTTTTGATTTAAAAATTATTATAGATAAATTTTTCTGTAATAATAGCATTCATGCTTATATCATGCTTTTCTATAGGCACTGAATCTGATTCTTGTATAGAGTATGCAAACCCTATTTTGGTAGCATTTTGATTTTTAAGTAATATTTTGTCATAATGTCCTCCGCCTCTTCCAAGGCGATTAAGTTTTTTGTCAAACCCTATTAATGGACATATTATTACATCAGGATTTTTGATTTCAATACTTTTAATATTAACACCAAATTTGTTAATTTCTAATTTTGTATTAGGTTTCCAGAGTCTAAATTTAATATTAGCTTTTTCTGTAGAAGCAATAGATATTATTACTTTATGCTCATTAAGAGCTGCTAATGAAGGCCTAGTATCTATTTCTGATCCGATAGGCCAATATAAAGCAATTTTATTACCTTCAGTTAGAAATTTTTTTTTATTTAAAAAATATATCAAGTTGTGAGCTATATCGTTTTTATGCTCTTCAGCTATTAAATGAGTTTTCTTTCTTTTTTTTACAAGACAGTTTCTTAACTGTTGTTTTTCGTCGGAGTAATGCCGCCTGGACCGAATTTTTTGAATAACCACCTCGGAGCCTAAGTTATAGGTGGGAATCGCATAACAAGACCACGGCCTTGACAGAGGAGACTCCCGAGTGATTAGAAAGGTCCTGGAGTTTTTCTATATTTCGCATCCTGCAGCTATTACTCCAACTAGATTGTAAATTATTAGTTTTAATATAACAAGGTAACATAAAATTATATATTTATTTTAGGTGTTATTTTCAATCTTATTATATATTTTTTCTATTTTTTTAGTACTGTTATTTATAATTTTTATTGCATCTTCTATTGCATCTTGGTTTTTATCTAGAATAGTTATTGCGGCTAAAACCATTAATTTTACATCACCTATTTGTCCCAAGCTATCAGCTATACTTATAACTTCATTGTTTAGCAAGCTTGCTAATTCTTTCACTCGTTCTTCTTCACCAGCAGAACATGCAATCTTATGTTCTCTATTATTGATTATTATATTTACTTCAGGCATTTTTTTCACTTTTTTTCTAAGGTATTAATTTTTATTAAAATTTTTTCTAATTTATTTAGAGTATTGGCATATTTAAATTTTAGACTTTCATTCTCTTTTAATAGAATTTCTTCAACTTTTTTATTACTAATACTACTAGTATTAGAGCTAGGAATTATTACAGAATTTAATTTTTCAATCGAAGAATTAAATTTATCTAATGATGTTTTTAAGTCTTTCATATAAATATACTCCTAATTAAAATATTATTGTCCACAAAAAATAAATAACATTGTATTTTTTTTTAATTATTTCTTATAACAGAATAAGATGAATTAACTTACATTGGCAATCAAGTAGAAAAAAATAGATAATAAAGTTTTAAAATAATAACTTTTATAGGGTATTAAAAATTCATGGCACAAAATATTAAAATTAATAATACGGAACTTTCTAATGCTATCAGAATGCTTTCTGTTGATGCTGTTGAGAAAGCCAATTCTGGCCATCCAGGAATGCCAATGGGTATGGCTGATGTTGCTACAGTTTTGTTCACTAAATTTTTAAAATTTGATTCTTCTAGTCCTGATTGGATGAATAGAGACAGGTTTATTTTAAGTGCAGGTCATGGGTCAATGCTATTGTATTCATTATTATACCTTAATGGCTATAAAGACATAAGCATAGAAGACATAAAAAAATTTAGAACGCTAAGCTCCAAAACTGCTGGTCATCCTGAATACGGAGAGCTTAAAGGAATTGAAACTACTACTGGTCCGTTAGGTCAAGGTTTAGCTAATGCCGTTGGGATTGCTTTGGCTGAAAAAATTATGTCAAATAAATATGGCGATGATTTATTTGATCATAAAACTTTTGTAATTGCGGGTGATGGTTGTTTAATGGAAGGTATAAGCCAAGAAGCTATTTCATTTGCAGGTCATTTAGGACTTGGTAAATTAGTTGTATTATTTGATGATAATGGAATATCTATAGATGGCCCTACATCTTTATCTACGTCAGATGATCATCTTCTTCGTTTTCAGGCAAGTAATTGGCATACGTTAGAATGTAATGGTCATTCTTCATCAGAAATAGAAGAGGCAATAAATAAAGCAGTTACAGATCCTCGCCCTACTTTAATAGCGTGTAAAACTAAAATAGGATTTGGTTCTCCAAATAAGGAAGGTAGCTCATCAAGTCATGGTTCACCAATGGGAAAAGAAGAAATAGAACTGATTCGCAAAAAATTAAATTGGAATCATGATCCATTTATTATTCCTTCAAATATATTAGATGTTTGGAATAGTAATGGAATAAAAGGTAAAGAGAATCGCGAATCATGGGAAAAAATTTATAATAATTCTAACTATTATGAAGAAATAAATGACCTTGTTTCAGGAAAAAATCTTGATAACTTAGAAAGTGGTTTAGAAGATTATAAATTAAGTCTAGCTGAAAGCCAAAACTCTGTAGCTACAAGAAAATCTAGTGAAAACGTTTTAAATGAATTAACAGAGATGTTTTCTAATTTAGTTGGAGGCTCGGCTGACTTAACTGGTTCTAATAATACATTAGCAAAGAATCAAAAAGGTATTTCTGCTAAGGATTTCTCCGGTAGTTACATATATTATGGAATTAGAGAGCATGGAATGGCAGCAATAATGAATGGTATGGCTTTGCATAGTGGGTTAATCCCTTATGGGGGAACTTTCTTAGTCTTTACTGATTATTGTAGGCCATCAATTCGTCTGTCGGCTTTAATGGGATTAAAAGTAATTTATATTATGACTCATGACTCTATTGGTCTGGGGGAGGATGGTCCTACTCATCAACCTGTAGAGCATTTATCATCTTTAAGAGCTATTCCAAATTTAGAAGTATGGAGGCCAGCAGATAGTACAGAAACATTAGAAGTATGGCAGGCAGCCTTAGCTTCAAAAAATACTCCTAGTATTATAGCTTTATCAAGACAAAATTTAAAACCAGTTCGTAATCAGTATAAAAAAGATAATTTATCTTCTTTAGGTGCTTATGTAATTATAGAAAAAGAAAATTTTGAAATAAGTTTATTTGCTTCTGGTTCAGAATTAGAAATTGCAGTTAGTGCTTCTGAGAAACTAGCTCTAGAAGGAATTAAAGCAAGAGTGATTTCTGTTCCAAGCTTAGACCGTTTTTATTTACAGGATAAAAAATACAAAAATGATATTATTAATGATTCACCTAAAATAGTAATAGAGGCTGGAATAAGACAGAGTTGGGATTATATCTTAGATAAAAATGATATTTTTATAGGTATGTCTAGCTTTGGTGCATCTGCACCTGCAAAAGATTTATATAATCATTTTTCTATAACAGAAGACAAAGTCATTAGTTCAGTTAAATTAATATTAAATAAATAGGAGTGTTTCATGACAGTAAAAGTTGCAATTAACGGATTTGGAAGAATAGGAAGATTAGTTTTAAGAGCTATAATAGAATCTAAAAGAAGCGATATTAGTGTAGTCGCAATTAATGATTTAGGCTCTGTTGAAGCTAATGCACATTTGCTTCGCTATGACAGTGTTCATGGTACATTAAATAGTGCTGTAAATGTTACTGAAGAAGGAATTAATACTGAACATGGAAGTATTAAAGTTTTTTCCGAGAGAAATCCCGAAAAGCTTCCTTGGAAAGATCTAGATGTTGATGTGGCATTAGAATGTACAGGATTATTTACAAAAAAAGATGATGCAAGTAAACATTTGACTGCCGGTGCAAAGAAAGTATTAATATCTGCACCAGGTAATGGAGTAGATTATACTGTAGTTTATGGCGTTAATGATGGTGGTTTAAGGAATGAACATAAAGTGGTTTCTAATGCTAGTTGTACTACTAATTGTTTGGCTCCAGTTGCTAAAATATTAAA
>CAWVYV010000081.1:0-5047 GCA_963934475.1 uncultured Alphaproteobacteria bacterium
ATGAATGAAATTACAAGGTTATCTTATGTTGCAGATTGTGAAATTGGCTTAAAGAGGTGGAATAGACTAATTAAAAAGTCCGGACATGATATTATTTTATCATTACCTTCTAAAAGATTTAGAAGAAGTATTGGCATATGGGCGGGAGTAGAGACTAATCCTGAAGGTAAGATAATATCTAAAAGTGAGTTTGATACTAATATAAATTCATGGTTACCATCAGAAAGTGATAGAAAATATATAAAAAGTTTAATGGTACAAGTTATAGAAGTAAATAAAACTGCTGGTTGGATTGCCCCACCTAGCAGAGGTATAAATAAACTTGATACAGGTTATGAATATGTGGAATTAAGTAAATAATATTTGATTAAATACCAATCCATTCCTTATGTTTTTGTATGTCATTTAGAAAGGTTTCTTTATTTCCTTTCCATTTAGTTATGCCCTTACCAATTATTGCAACATGATTAGCAATTTTTAGTGCCATGTTGACATTTTGTTCTACTATTATGATGGATATACCTTCTTTAATTATATCTTTTAATATATCTGTAAGTTGGATTACAATATTTGGTGCTAAGCCTTGAGTAGGTTCGTCTAATAATATTAGCTTAGGGTTTGTTAATAGTGCTTTACCAATAGCTAGCATCTGTTGTTCTCCTCCTGATAAACTTGAAGAATTATTTCTTAATTTTAATTTTAGCTGTGGAAAAGTTTCTAAAACTCTTTCTTTATTCCATTTAATATTATCAAAATTTGTGTCTACTATATTCAAGCTTTCCTCAACGCTTAATGACGAAAACATTCCTCTATTTTCAGGTACTAAAGTAAGGCCTAGCTTAGCAATTTTATAAGTAGATAAATTTATTAAACTGTTGTTACTAAATGATATTTTTCCAGAAGATGGTTTAGTTAAATTTACTATAGATCTGAGTGTAGTTGTTTTACCTGCTCCATTTCTTCCTAAAAGTGCTAAACAACCTGGTTTTTTTAAATCAAAAGTTATTCCTTGTAGGATATGACTTTTTCCATAAAATGTATTTACATTATCGAGGCTAAGAATTGACATAAGTTATATTCCTAAATATTTATTTTGTACTAATTCAGAACTTTTTACAGATTTTGCATCACCTTCAAATATTAACGTACCTCTATCCAGAACATATATCCTATTAGCTAATTCATAAATAACATCCATATCATGTTCAACTATGATAATAGAATATTTAGCAGAAAGCTTTTTTATTAATTTAATAATTTCTTTAGTTTCTGCTGGGCTCATGCCCGCAGTAGGTTCATCAAGCAATAACAATTTTGGATTACAAGATATAGCTATGCCTAATTCCAACTGTCTCTGTAAACCATATGATAAGTTATCAGATTTTGTATCAAAATAATCTAGTAGTCCTGTATCTTTTGCAATCTCTATAGCATCATTATTTATTGCTTTATTGTTAATTAATGAATTTAACATTTTGAATGTAATTTTATATTTATGCGAAAGTGCAAGCATTATACTTTCTTTTACGGTCATTTCTAAAAATAATGAATTTTTTTGAAAGCTTTGAGATATTCCAAGTCTTGCTCTTTTGTTAATATTTAAATTGTTTATATTAAGACTATTAAAATAAATATCACCTTTATCTTGTTTTAAGTTTCCAGAAATAACTTTAAATAAAGTGCTTTTTCCTGCTCCATTAGGTCCTATTATACCAAGGCATTCTTTACCATGAGATTGAATATTTATATTATTTAAAACTTTTATACTTCCAAAACTTTTATCAATATTATTTAGAGATAATGACATATTTTTACCTTAACTTTTTTTGTATTTGTTCAAGCAGGCCCCATAAACCGTCTTTCATAAAGAGCACAATAAATATAAAACCAAACCCTATAACTAACATCCACCAATTTATTATACTTGATAATTCATGCTGAACGATATGGACTACAGTGGCTCCCAAAATAGCACCTGAAATTGATCCAATTCCTCCAACTATTATCATAATTAAGCCTTCACCCGATACTGTCCAATGTGTTAGTTCAGGAGATATAAAACCATTTAGCTGTACGTATAATGACCCTGCAACTGATGCTATTCCTGCCGATAAAGAAAAGGCTATTGCTTTATATGTCCTAGTATAACCACCTATAGCGGAAATTCTATTTGAATTTTGTCTTATAGCATCTAAGTTTCTTCCAAGTGGTGCGTCTGTAATTTTTATTAATAAATAATAAATACCTATTAGCCATAAAAGAACATAAAATGTAAAAATAAGAGGGCTATTAGTATCTATTCCAATAAAAGCTAAATCAGGACGCATAATACCTGAAATCCCATCAGAGCCTCCTAAATAATCACTTGTAAAGACCCAAGAATTGAACATTTCTCCTAGAGCTAAAGTTACCATTATAAAAAATATTCCATCTAAAAGCACTATAAAATATGCTATAATCAGTCCTATTAAAGATGCAATAATAAAGGTAAAAAAAGTAGATGCAAAAGGACTTATTCCATAATTAAGGGATAATATAGCAGTTGTATATGCTCCTATACCTAAAAACATAGCGTGACCTAAAGAAACCATTCCTCCTCTAGAGGCTATAAAATCTAAGCTTATTGCAAAAATAGAAAGTATTACTATTTCAGCTACAAAAAACCTTGTAAAATATCCACCAAATATATTTGTTATAACAGCAGAGAATAATAATAGGAAAAATAATTGTGATCTTAATTGTGGATTATGATTTACAGCACGCATTATCTTTTATACAGCCCATCTGGTCTAAATAATATAGTTAAAGCCATAACGGCATAAATTATGATTTGTGCTAATTGGGGTATATACACTTTACCAAAGCTATCTACAAAACCAATTAATAAAGAGCCAATAATAGCTCCTTTAAGACTGCCAGGGCCACCTACAACAACAACAATAAGAGTTAAGACTAAAACTTCCATGTCCATTCCCGGTTCTACGCCTAATATGGGTGCCACTGTTATTCCTGCTAAACCAGCTAAACCGCAGCCTAATGCAAAAGTATAGAACAATATTTTGTCTGTGTTTATTTGCAGAAGTTGAGCTGTTTCTGGGTCATCAACTGAAGCTCTAACTTTTGCTCCAATTTTTGTTTTTTCTAAAATGATATATAAAGTAAAAAGAACAATTAATCCTATAGCAATTACAAATAATCTATAAGAAGGATAAGGCTCATTAATTAATAATATTGAATTTGATAATATATCTGGTGCTGATATTGAATGACTCATTGTTCCCCATAACAACCTTACAGAATCTAAGGATATATATATTAAACCAAAAGTTAATAACACTTGCTTCATAGGGTCTGCATTTTGGATATGTCTAAATAAAAGGTAATATAAAATAGCGCCTATTAATGCTGTAAGTAAAGGTGCAACTATTAATGCTAACCAAAATGAATCAGTATAGTTACAAATTGATAAGCCTAAATAGGCTCCTATCATATATAAGCTTCCATGAGCTAAATTAACTATTTTCATTAACCCAAATATTATGGTTAAGCCAACAGCCAAAAGAAATAAGGTCATTGAAAACTGAAGAGCATTCAGAAATTGTATAAGAAGCATATTATTTCCTAAAGGTTACAACCTGTTCCTGGTGCTTTTACAGCTTCAATTGTATCTAACACTTTAAGTTCAGGACCATTTTCCCCTCCTACTACTTCAAATATATATATATTTTGTATTACATTATTAGTTTTAGGGTCTATGGTTAATGGTCCGCGAGGACCAGTAATAGATATAGAGCTTATAGCTTCAGCTAATTTATCTTTATCTGAAACATCTCCAGATAAAGATTCAATTGCTTTAATTATCACTTTAGCAGAATCATACCCTTGGACAGCAAACTCAGATGGAGACTTATCAAATTTTTCTTTATAAGCATTGATAAAATTTTTATTTTCTTCTGTATCTATTGAAGGCACATAATTTAAACTCCCTATAAATCCTATAGCAGCCTCTTTTTGTGCAGGTATAAATAGGGGAGATGTAGTCCAACCCGCTCCTGTTAACTTCATTACATCACCTAAACCAAAAGAATGAGCTTGTTTTATAAAATTAATTGCTTCACCTCCTGCATAGAAAACATAAACAGCTTCTGCACCACTATTTTTTACTCTCGCTAAATATGGTCCAAAATCTTTTGTTTTTCTAAAAGGCGTATATTCCTCTCCTAATATTTTGCCTCCTGCTTCTACAAATTTAGTTTTAAATGCAGACATCATCTCTTTTCCAGCAGCATAATCTGGTGCTAATAGAAAAGCAGATTTTACACCACTTTCAGCAAGCCATGTTCCCATAGGAGCATTTATTTGATAGTTAGAAAAAGATATTCTTGTTATAAATTTAGAGCATTTTTCTCCTGTTAGTACGTTAGCTCCAGCATTAGGAATAATAAGAGGGGTTTTAGATTGAACTACAAGGTTTCTAATTGCTAATGCTACTGATGATGAAACTGGGCCAACAAGTACATCAACTTTATCTGATGAAATTAACTTT
The DNA here is from genome assembly GCA_963934475.1 of uncultured Alphaproteobacteria bacterium. Classification (GTDB taxonomy): domain Bacteria; phylum Pseudomonadota; class Alphaproteobacteria; order TMED109; family TMED109; genus TMED109. Next base: position 4,547 of record CAWVYV010000081.1, read on the forward strand.
CTAGCTTTTTGAAGTGCTATATTTGGTTTAACTTCAGTATCACCTTTTAATAATTCAATTCTTTTACCATGAATAGTATTATCTATTTCATCAAAGGCTAAAATCATGGCGTTTGTAATTTCTTCTCCTAGAACTGTGTAAACTCCGGAATAAGGTAATAGTGTACCAATTTTAATAGTGTCTTTTGCATTAGCAAATGAAATGCTATTTAAGATTATTAAAGGTATAAAAAATATATTTATAATAATGTTTTTAATCTGCATAATAGCCCCCAAACTATTGTTAAATAATAAGTAATACATACTTGATTTGCTAATGTGAGTAAAATGTTTAAGTTTTTAATTTATTAAAAGTATTGACTACTTTTACTACTACTTATATATCATTTATCATGTGTCCCCTTCGTCTATCGGTTAGGACACCAGGTTTTCATCCTGGAAAGAGGAGTTCGATTCTCCTAGGGGATACCACATCTAACCATACTCTACATAAACACCATAT
>CAWVYV010000082.1:0-5031 GCA_963934475.1 uncultured Alphaproteobacteria bacterium
CTTTTATGCTTATGCTCCAACCAATTAGAATAATTACCTTCAAATGGAATTAAATTACCTCTATCTATCTCTAAAATCCAACCTGCAACATTATCTAAAAAATACCTATCATGTGTTATAGCAACTACTGTTCCAGAAAAATCAGCTAATGTTCTTTCTAACCAAGCTACAGATTCAGCATCTAAATGATTAGTCGGCTCATCTAATAAAAGCATATCTGGCTTTGATAATAATAACTGGCATAAAGCTACTCTTCTTTTTTCTCCTCCTGACAAATCAGAAATATTACTCTCAGCAGGTGGACATCGCAGAGCATCCATTGCTATTTCAATATGTCTATCTATATCCCAACCATCTATAGCATCAATTTTTTCTTGAAGCTCTGCTTGTTTTGCTAACAGGTCATTCATTTCTTCATCTGTTGAAACCTCGCCAAATTTTAAGCTTACTTCTTCAAACTCTTTTAAAGTATCTTTAACATCCGAAATACCTAACATAATATTATCGAATACATTTAAATCTTTATCTAAAATTGGTTCTTGAGCTAGATAACCTACTTTTATGTTTTCTGCAGACCATGCTTCACCAGAAAATTCCTTATCTAAACCTGCCATAATTTTTAATAAAGTAGATTTTCCTGCACCATTTGACCCTAATACGCCAATTTTAGCTCCTGGATAAAAAGATAACCAGCCATCTTTTATAACTTGCTTACCACCTGGCCAAGTTTTATTTAATTCTTTCATTACATAAACATATTTAGCGCTCATAAATTTAATCTCCATTTATACAGGATAATTGCTTTATATATTAAAAATATATAAAAAAGACTTATAAACATTTAAAATAAGAAGCAAAGTATTCTTTATAAAAAGTATATAGGAAAATGGTATAAAAATGAACAAAACAAAGTTTATAGGCTTAATTATAGGAATAATATTTCTTATTGCTACTTGTTTACTTCCTTCTCCTGAATCATTAAATAATAAAGCATGGTTGACATTAGGAGTTGCAATTCTTATGGCAACTTGGTGGTTAACAGAGGCTATACCATTACCTGCAACAGGCTTGTTGCCTCTAGTACTTTTTCCTTTATTAGGTATAAGCTCTATAAAAGACACGGCTCAAGCTTTTAGTCATCCAATAATCTTTCTCTTTATGGGGGGCTTTATAATTGGGTTAGCTATGCAACATACCGGCCTACATAAAAGAATAGCTTATTACATAATATCTAAATTTAAAAGCAGTCCTAAATCTTTAGTCTTTGGATTTATGTGTGCTACTGCATTTTTATCTATGTGGATTAGTAATAGTGCAACAGCCATTATGATGTTGCCAATTGCATTATCTATTATCACTGTATTTAAAGAAGATAAAAATGACATAAAAGATAATAACTTTGATAAAGCCCTAGTATTAAGTATTGCATTCTCTGCAACAATAGGTGGAATAGCAACAATAATTGGTACTCCTCCTAATACAGTAATGGCTGCAATGTTATCTGAAATATATAATTATGAGATAAATTTTGTAGACTGGTTAAAAATTGGATTGCCTACTTCAATTATACTTCTACCTATCACTTGGATAATACTTACATTTTTATGTTTTCCTTTAAACTCAAAAGCATCAATAAAAGATAAAGTAATAAAAGACAAAATCAAAGAATTAGGGAAAATTTCACAAGATGAAATAATGGTAGGAATAGTATTTATAATAACAGCTTCTTTATGGATATCTAGAAAGTGGCTTTCAACTGCATTAGATGGGGTTATTCCGGCTGGAGCACTAAATGATTCCACAATAGCTATTATGGCCGCAATTTTTTTATTTATTATTCCTTCCAATAGACCTAAAAGAAAAAGGTTAATTGATTGGCAGGTAGCCCAAAATATACCCTGGGGAGCATTAATATTAATAGGTGGGGGCTTATCTCTTGCTACTGTAATAAATTCGTCTGGATTAGCTACATGGATTGGTTCACTAAGCAGCAACCTATCAAATATATCAATTGTTTTTATAGTACTAATATGTATAGCAAGTATTATTGTGCTAACAGAATTAACCTCTAATACTGCAACGGCTTCTACATTTATTCCTATTATGGGTGCAACAGCCCTTGGACTTGGTCAAGACCCTTTACTTTTAATTATACCAGCTACACTAGCAGCAAGTTGTGCATTTATGATGCCTGTTGCTACCCCACCCAACACCATAGCCTATGCCTCTGGTCATCTTAAAATTTCTGATATGATAAAAGCTGGTATATGGCTTAATATAATTTCTATAATAATAATTGGTGTGATTATTGCTCTAATTTTAGGGCCTGTATTTGATGTAGAATTAAATAAAATTCCTATATGGGCAAAATGAATACATAAATTTTATTTTTATATTGGCATTTATTGATTTTATAGATTAATAAGTGTTAAATTGTACAACTAATTTAAAATAAGAATATATAATATGAAAATTGCAATAATAAAAGAAACAGAAGGTTTAGAAAAACGAGTATCAGCTTCTCCTGAAACAGTAAAAAAATTTATTTCTTTAGGTTTTTCGGTAAATATAGAAGAGGACGCTGGTGTAAATTCTTTTTTTTCTAATGAATCTTATAAAAATGCTGGTGCTAATATTATTTCGGATACTAAGGCGCTGATATCGTCTGCAGATATAGTTCTTAAAGTAAATACTGTTCATAAAGATGGAAGCGGCGGCGACAATATAAAATATTATAATAAAGGTACTAAAGTTATAGGGTTCTTAAAACCCTTACAAGACCAAGAGAAAATTAAAGATTTAGCAAGTAATCATATAGATGCCTTTTCAGTAGAGCTTATTCCCAGAATAAGTAGAGCTCAATCAATGGATGCTTTGTCTTCACAGTCTAATCTTGCAGGATATAAAGCTGTAATAGATTCTGTATCTGAATTCTCTAAAGCAATACCGATGATGATGACAGCTGCAGGTACTATAGCTCCTGCTAAAATTTTAATACTTGGGGCTGGAGTAGCCGGATTACAAGCTATAGCTACCGCAAGAAGACTAGGTGCTATAGTTTCTGCTTTTGATGTAAGAGCAGTAGCTAAAGAACAAGTAGAAAGTCTAGGTGCAAAATTTATTGAAGTAACGTTAGAAAATGATGACTCATCTAATAATGAAACAGAGAGTGGTTACGCGAAAGAAATGTCTGAAGAATATAAAAAACAACAAAAAGAGCTTCTGCATGAAACTATTAAAGCGCAAGATATTGTAATAACAACTGCCTTAATTCCTGGAAAAGAAGCTCCAGAGTTAATTACTACTGCTATGGTTAAAGATATGAAACCAGGGTCTATCATTGTAGACTTAGCTGCTGAAGCTGGAGGCAATTGTAAACTCACTAAATTAAATGAAACTATTATTGAACATGATGTTAAAATAATGGGTTATGCAAACTTTCCAAGTAAGCTATCTCAAGATGCAAGCAGTTTATACTCAAAAAACTTATTTAATTTTGTACAGCTAATGGTTAAAGACAAAAAAATTGAAATAGACTGGGAAGATGAAATACTAAAAAAATCTTGTGTTAGTTATGACGGTAAAGTTCTAAACATTTAGACCTAAGGAAAGATAAAATGACTGATCCATTTATTATAGACTTAACAATATTCATACTTGCAATCTTTGTAGGATACTTTGTTGTTTGGTCTGTTACATCTGCGTTACATACTCCTCTAATGTCTGTTACTAATGCTATCTCAGGAATAATAATTGTTGGTGCTTTAATTGCACTTGGTTCAGCAAGTAATGAAATTGACGCTACATCTAAATGGTTAGGTTTTATAGCAATCATTATAGCTTCCATAAATATTTTTGGAGGGTTCGTTGTTACATGGAGAATGTTAGCAATGTTTAAAAAAAATAAAGGAAAAGATAAATGATAAGTATCAACTTTTCGGCTCTTTTATATTTATTAGCTTCTATACTTTTTATATTATCACTTAAAGGGTTGTCTAGCCCAACGAGTGCTAGAAAAGGAAATTACTTTGGAATTCTTGGGATGGTAGTGGCGATTATTACCACTATCCTGCAACCTGAAACATCAAACTATTCTCTTATTATAACTGCAATTTTAATTGGAGGAGTTATAGGAACAACTATAGCTCTAAAAATAGAAATGACAGCTATGCCTCAATTAGTTGCAGCTTTTCATAGTTTAGTTGGTGTAGCAGCAGTTCTAGTAGCATATACTGCATTATTATCACCAGAATCATACGGTATAGGTAGTATAGGATCAATAAAAAGTGCAAGTAGATTAGAAATGTCTTTAGGTTTGGCCATAGGCGCAATAACCTTCACAGGCTCTATTATTGCCTTTGGTAAACTCCAAGGAATTATTAGTGGGGCACCGTTAGTATTTAAAGGACAACATATAGTTAATCTTCTTATAGGAGTTGCTATGGTTGTTTTAATTATATGTTTTACTAATAATGAAGATCCTAAATTTTTTCATATGTTAACTATATTAGCTTTATTAATAGGCATCCTATTAATTATACCTATTGGCGGAGCAGATATGCCTGTAGTAGTTTCTATGTTAAATTCATATTCAGGATGGGCAGCAGCAGGCATAGGTTTCACACTTCAAAATAATGCCCTTATAATAGTTGGTGCTTTAGTAGGTAGTTCTGGTGCTATTCTTTCTTATATAATGTGTAAAGCTATGAATAGATCATTTATAAGTGTTATATTAGGAGGTTTTGGTAATACTTCAGAAGAACAAAAAACAGGTGATCCTAATAGGAATGCAAAGTCTGGAAGCGCTGAAGATGCAGCTTTTATTATGCAAAATTCTCAAAATGTAATTATCGTTCCTGGTTATGGAATGGCTGTAGCTCAAGCACAGCATATTTTAAGAGAAATGACGGATAAATTAAAAAACTCAGGTGTAAATGTTAAATATGCTGTTCATCCAGTTGCAGGAAGAATGCCTGGACATATGAATGTATTATTAGCTGAAGCTAATGTTCCATATGATGAAGTTTTTGA
>CAWVYV010000083.1:0-5026 GCA_963934475.1 uncultured Alphaproteobacteria bacterium
GGTATTATAATTGATGAACAGGATATCCAATTATTAGCTAATTATTTAGGCATTGATCGTTTAATTACTAAAGCAGAAATAGAAAAAGCAATACTTTATGCGGGGCAAGGTAAAAAATTAACCGCCAATGATATTGCCTCATTTATAAGTGATCAAGCAGCTCTTGGTATTGATGAATTATATGACTTCAGTTTATCTGGAGAATTAGAAGGGGCCTATAGAGTTTTAAGTAGGCTTCAAAAGGAAGGGGTTCCTGCCATTCAGATTATAAGATCTTTTATTCGGCAAATGCAAAACCTTTATAGTATTCTTATTTTATTGTCCCGTAGTTCTAATATTAATAATATATTAGATAACTTTAAACCTCCTATTTATTTTAAAAGAAAAGATAATATTAAAGATCATACACAAAAATGGTCTTTAGTTAAACTGCATAAAGCTCTTTTATTAATGGAAAGTGCTGAGGTTTCTTGTAAAATGCCTAAAAGTAATCCTAATATAATTACTAAACAGGCTATTTTAAGTATTGGTTTGATAAGCAAAAAATAAAATATTTTATTTTTTTATTTTCTTTATTATTTCATCTAGTTGTTCTAAATTTTTATAGTTAAAAGTTATTTGTCCTTTCCCATTTTTATCTTTTATTGTAGTTTTTAATCCAATAATTTCTTCTATTTCATTTTCTAGGCTTCTAATATTCACATCTCCTTTTTTCTTTAAGCCTTTTTTTATACCCTCTTTCTTTTTAACTAGCAGTTCTACCTGCCTAGCGCTTAATTTCTTATTAACTATCATTCTTGCTAATTCTATACTATTTTTATGCCCGATTATTGGTCTCACCTGGCCTATACTAATTAACTTCTCTTCTAAAAGCTTTTGTACTTGTGTAGGTAAGGTTAATAATCTTATTAAATTAGCAACATAGGCTCTACTTCTGCTCATTTTTATGCCAATTTCTTCTTGTGTTATAGATAAATCATGCATTAATTTTTTATATCCTACGGCCTCTTCTATTGGTGACAAGTTTTCTCTTTGTATGTTTTCTATTAAAGCAATGATAGCTACGTCTTCATCATCTATATCCTTTATTAAAACTGGTATTTCATGAAGTCCCGCTATTTGCGATGCTCTCCATCTTCTTTCACCAGCAATTATTTGCCATTCATTTTCTTTACCTTTTACTGGCCTAACAATTATTGGTTGCAAGATGCCTCTATCTTTTATTGAGCTAGATAGTTCTGTTAAGGCTTCTTTGCTAAAATCTTTTCTAGGTTGAAGTGGATTAGGCTTAATTAATTCTATAGGTAGAAAAGTTAAAAGTTTTTTATTTATTTTCTTACTTAAATTCGTTTCTTTACTATCTTCAAATAATGCATCTATGCCTCTCCCTAGGCCACGCTTATTTTTAACTACCATTTTTTTTCTCCGTATTGGTTCTTGCTAACATTTCTTTTGCGAGTGATATGTAAGCTTGGCTTCCAGGAGCATTTATATCGTATAATATTGCTGGTAAACCATGAGATGGTGCTTCTGATAACCTAACATTTCTTGGTATCACAGTCTTTAATACGTACTTACCAAAATGTTTCTTAACTTCTTCTTTCACTTCTAAGCTTATCCTGTTTCTCTTATCATACATTGTTAATAAAATGCCCTCTATATATATTTGTTTGTTTAACTTATTTTTTATTCTTTCAATCGTACTTTTCAAATGAGACAAACCTTCCAATGCAAAAAACTCACATTGTAATGGTATTAATAATGAGTCTGCTGCTGTTAATGCATTAATTGTCAATAAACCTAGTGATGGGGGGCAATCTATAAAAATAAAATCATATTTTTTCTTAAGTTCTTCTGAATATCTCTGCAATCTATTCATTCTATCTTTTGCGTCTACTAATTCTATTTCAACGGCACTTAGATCTACAGTAGCAGAAATGATTTCTAAGCCTGGTATTATTGTTTTTTTTATTGCCCCTTCTAAATTTTTTTCATCTCCTAGTATTTCATAAGTTCCAAACACTCTATCTTTAACTTCTATACCTAAACCTGTAGATGCATTGCCTTGCGGATCTAAATCAATTAAAAGCACACTTTTTTTAATTGCTGCCATAGAAGTTGCAAGGTTAATCGCAGTTGTCGTTTTACCAACCCCTCCTTTTTGGTTAGTTATCGCTATTATTTTTCCTGTTTTATGCTTTATTGACATTTTTTTTCTCTATATTATGTATTACAAATATAAAACTTTCTTTAGATGTTATGCTTTGCACTAAATCATATTCTATATTATAAAACTTTTCAGCTATGTTCATTTCTTTTTTCCAATTTGCGCCTTTAGGAAAAATACACAGCCCTTTACTTTTTATTAATGGTGCCGCTATTTTTAATAACCCTTTTAATGGCTTTACTGCTCTAGCAATAACCACATTAGCGGAACGGGAAGGAAGAAGTTCCGCTCTAATGTTATCAATGATTACTTTAGTATGGGTTTGTTTTTTTATCTCCTCTAGAAAGACGCATTTTTTTTTATTTGCTTCGCATAACACTATATCTTTTCTTCCCATTATAGCTAAAACCATCCCGGGAAACCCTGCTCCTGCGCCCACATCGTAAACTACTGACCCTTTTTCTTCCTTAGGCAACAAAGAATATAGTTGAGCGCTGTCTTGAAAATGGCGCTCCCACATGTTTTCTAAAGTCGAGTTGCTCACCAAATTAATTTTTTTTTGCCACTCTTTTAATAAAAAACTATAGGTATCGAGCTTTTCCTTTATTTCCATTGGAAATGTTATAGAATCCTGCCTCATAATTATGCTGCCTTTTGTCGCATATAAATAATTACAGCCCCTATAGCAGCTGGAGTTATGCCTGGAAGGGAAGAGGCTTGTGCTATAGACTCTGGCTTAACTCTAGACAAAACCTCTTTTGCTTCATTAGAAAGGGAGCCCACTGATGCATAATCAATATCCTTAGGAATTCTTAACTTACTGTCTTTTCTATATGTATGTATGTCGTTTTTTTGGCGCTCAATATAAACGGCATACTGTGCTTCTATTTCTATCTGTGAGGAAATATGTGGCTCTATGCTTTTTAATATAGGCCAAACTTCAATTATTTTGTTAAAATCAATATCTGGAAAAGCAAGTAAATTTACAGCCGACCTTCTAACGCCGTCTTTTCTTATATTCAACCCCATTTTAATCCCTTGGTCTGGCGTAATATTTAAATCTTCTAGAGTTTCGTATGCCTTTATAAGGTTTCCTTTCTTCTCCTCATAATAATTCCATCTTTTATCTGAAACAACCCCTATTTTTCTACCTATCTCAGTTAACCTTTGGTCTGCGTTATCTGTTCTTAGCCATAAACGATATTCTGCTCTAGAAGTAAACATTCTATAAGGCTCTGGCGCCCCCCTAGTAACAAGATCATCTATCATCACTCCAAGATATGCGTCTGCTCTATCTAAAACAAGATAAGGGCGACCCAATATCTTTTGAGCCGCATTTATTCCGGCTATAATGCCTTGTCCTGCTGCCTCTTCATAGCCTGTAGTACCATTTATTTGACCTGCTAAAAATAAACCAGAAACTTTATTCAGCTCTAAAGCAGAAGAACACTCTCTAGGATCAACAAAATCATAGGCAATTGCATAGCCCGGCCTAAGTATTTTTGCCTCTTCTAAGCCCGGCATTAATTTAATAATTTGCTCCTGTACATCTTCTGGCAAAGATGTAGAAATCCCATTAGGATATATAGTATTATCATCTAGCCCCTCCGGCTCTAAAAATATTTGATGCCTTTCCCTATCAGCAAACCTCATAACCTTATCTTCTATAGACGGACAATATCGCGGTCCTTTAGCATCTAAATTTCCCGAATACATTGCCGATTTTTTTATATTTTTCTTTATTAATTCATGAACCTCAGTATTTGTCCAAGTGATACGACATTCAACCTGTTTATTTTTTACTTTTGTATTATAAACAGAAAGCATTTCTGGCACCTCATCACCAAATTGTTTTTCCAGACTGTCCCACTTAATAGTATTTTTATCTAATCTGGGTGGCGTGCCTGTCTTTAACCTACCCATTTTTAAATTAAAAGAACGCAAATCATTTGCCAAGCTTATAGAGGGTGGCTCATCAACCCTACCTGCAGATATTGTTTTTTCTCCCATATGGATCATACCATTTAAAAAAGTGCCCGTTGTCAATATTACAGCTTTTGATATTATTGACTCCCCCGTTTCCAGCTTTACACCTTTAATGCTTCCATCTTCGTTTTTCAAAAAACATCCTACAGTTCCTCCTAAAACACCCAGCCCTTTTTGGTTATTTATATGCTTCTGCATAGACTTTCTATATAATTTTCTATCCGCCTGGCATCTCGGGCCCCTCACAGCCGCCCCCCTGCTTCTGTTTAGAAGTCTAAATTGTATTCCTGCATCATCGGCAACACGCCCCATCAAACCATCTAGGGCATCCACCTCTCTAACTAAATGCCCCTTACCTATCCCACCTATTGCTGGGTTACACGACATTTCTCCAATTTTTTCTGGGTCCTGCGTAATTAATAAAGTTTTAACACCCATCCTTGCCGCAGCTGCTGCTGCCTCACATCCTGCATGCCCCCCGCCTATGACTATTACGTCTATATTTTTTAAATTTTCTTCTTCCATAACTCTCTTTTACTCTATTTTTATAGATGTTTCACGTGAAACATTTTATTTTCCTATACAAAACCCTAAAAACAACTCGTCTAAAACGTCTTCTATATCCACAATACCTATTATTCTTCCCAATGACATAGAAGCTCCTCTGGTAAAATCTGCTGCTATTTCTATGTTACCCATCTTTAATTCTTTTGTCGCTAGCTGTAAACTTTCTTTTGTCTCTCTTAAATGTGCAATATGTCTTAGCCTATTTGGCCCTATGGACATATCAGATACAGAAACCAGTTTTTTTGTCTCTTCCCCCAAAATCTTTAATAGTAAATCAACGCCATCCTTTGTCTTGCATGACAAAGA
>CAWVYV010000084.1:0-4998 GCA_963934475.1 uncultured Alphaproteobacteria bacterium
TTTTAATACGATAAAATTTATATTACATGTGAAATTATTAATTTCTAATATAGAAGTAAATATAGCTGTCATTAGGTTATTATTAATTTCATTTATTGATATAAGTATTTTTTTTCTATTAGGAGCTAATGTGTATAGTCTTTCTTGTGCTAACTCTGCAAATACCAACGTATTTTATCTGATATGTATAAGTTAATGATAAATGATAGTAATTTAAAATATTAACAATAAATAATATTATGTTTAACGTTTAATTAATATTTGACACTTTATTAAAAATAGTTATTTTAGTTTTTACTAACAGGGGTGCCAATTGGCTGAGAATATACCCTTATAACCTGACAGATAATGCTGGCGTAGGGAGATAATAGTAATAATTAATTTTATTAATAAATATATTATTTTCTCTTAATTTAAAAGGAGAATAAAATGAATCATATTAAACCAAAAATCACTACAGGAAATTTACCAGCTTCAAAAAAAATTTATGTAAAAGGTAAGTTATATAAAAATATAAATGTTCCAATGAGAGAGATATCTCTTCATCCTACAGCTGGAGAAGACCCTGTTGTAGTTTATGATAGTTCTGGACCCTATACTGATAATAATATTAATACAGACATTAATATTGGTTTAGAAGGCATTAGAAAAGAGTGGATAATGTCTAGAGGTGATGTAGAAAGCTATGAAGGTAGAGAAATTAAAGATTATGATAATGGATTTGTATCTAAAAATAAGATTACACCAGAATTTTCTAAAAAAATTAAACCTTTAAGAGCTAAATCTAATAAACCAGTAACACAAATAGCTTATGCAAAAGCAGGTATAATTACAGCTGAAATGGAATATATTTCGATAAGAGAAAATCAATTACGTGGAGATATTCTTTCTAGAGATGGTAATGATTGGGGAGCAAATATTCCAAATTACGTTACACCAGAGTTTGTAAGAGATGAAGTTGCAAATGGCAGAGCTATTATTCCTGTTAATATTAATCACCCAGAAGTAGAGCCGATGATAATAGGAAGAAATTTTCTAGTAAAAATTAATGCCAATATGGGAACTTCTGCAATAAGCTCCTCTATGGAAGAAGAAGTTGATAAATTAGTGTGGTCTATTCGTTGGGGAGCAGATACGGTAATGGATTTATCTACTGGAAAGAATATACATAATACTAGAGAATGGATTATAAGAAATTCTTCAGTTCCTATTGGAACAGTGCCTATTTATCAAGCTTTAGAAAAAGTGAAAGGAATTGCAGAGGATCTTACATGGGAAGTTTTTAGAGACACTCTTATAGAACAAGCTGAGCAAGGAGTTGATTATTTTACAATTCATGCTGGAGTTAGATTGCACATGGTGCCTATGACAGTAAATAGAGTTACAGGAATAGTTTCTAGAGGAGGCTCTATTATGGCAAAATGGTGTTTATCACATCATAAAGAAAGTTTCCTATATGAGCATTTTGAAGAAATATGTGATATTTGTCGTAGATATGATGTTAGTTTTTCATTAGGCGACGGTTTACGTCCAGGCTCTATCGCAGATGCAAACGATGAAGCTCAATTTGCAGAATTAGAAACATTAGGAGAACTTACAAAAGTTGCATGGGAAAAGGATTGCCAAGTGATGATTGAAGGTCCAGGACATGTTGCTATGCATAAAATTAAAGAGAATATGGATAAACAGCTTGATTGTTGTCATGAAGCACCATTTTATACCTTAGGACCACTTACAACTGATATTGCCCCTGGTTATGACCATATAACATCAGGCATTGGTGCAGCAATGATAGGTTGGTATGGTTGTGCAATGCTATGTTATGTAACACCAAAAGAGCATTTAGGACTTCCAGATAGAGATGACGTTAAAGTAGGAGTCATTACATATAAGATTGCTGCTCATGCTGCGGATTTGGCAAAAGGAATGCCTGGAGCTCAAAATAGGGATGATGCATTATCCCGTGCTAGGTTTGAATTTAGGTGGGAAGATCAATTTAATTTATCGTTAGATCCAGAGACAGCAAAGAGTTTTCATGATCAAACTCTACCAAAAGAAGCACACAAAACAGCACATTTTTGTTCTATGTGTGGTCCAAAATTTTGTTCAATGAAGATATCTCATGATATAAGAAGTGAAGCTCAAAAAGAAGGTTTAGAAAAAATGGCGGAGAAATATAAAGAAAAAGGCAAGATATACATAGATAAATAAATTATTATAAAGGTTTATTATAGGCATTATGTATAAATTATGATAACCAAAGATATATTCTCTGGAGGAACTCATATGAAAATTATAACCCTAAATTTACCACGCACACTTACAGTTAATGAACTTGAAAAAATGTTTAATGCTTATGGGGATGTAGAAAGTTGTAATATTGTAACCGATGATGAAACAGGCAAATCAAAAGGGTTTGGTTTTATTGAAATGCCTGTGGAAAGAGAAGCTGAAAAAGCAATTGAAAAATTACATGGTACAAAAGTACTAAATGAAAAAATACGTGTTAAACGTTCAAATCAAAATTAATGAAGATATGGGTAGATGCTGACGCTTGCCCAAAAGCAATAAAAGATATTTTATTCAAAGCAGCAATCAATAGAAAAGTTATAATTAATTTTGTAGCTAATAGTTGGCTTCATATACCTAAATCAGATTATATTAGTTTTATTCTTGTTGAGCAAGGTGCTGATATTGCAGATGATAAAATTGCAGAAGATTGTACTTCAGGAGACTTAGTTGTAACTGCCGATATCCCATTAGCTGTTCGTATAGTAGAAAAAGGTGCATTAGGATTAGATCCACGTGGCAGAATATATGATAAAAATAATATAGGTGGTATATCTGATATGCGAGATTTTATGAGTTCTCTTCGTAATGATGGTGTTATTACGGGTGGCCCTAGTAGTTTTTCTAATAAGGACAGTGGAAAATTTGCTAACGAATTAGATAAGCTTATAGTAATAAAATTAATTAAATAGGAATGATGATGATTAAATTAATTTTTATTAGTATAGCTTTTATGACAGTATTAATAATATATTTGTTTCTTAGAATTTATAAAATGGGTTTAGAAATAAAAGCAATAAAATCTAAATTATTAAATTTTGAAAGCCCCCATAAAAAATTACCTAAAAAGCAGACCGGTTTTGGCACAGGTAGGGCAAAAGATGAACATACAGTCAGTGACCATGATATTTATCACTATTAATTAAATTAATAATTAATGATTATTACGTGGTAAATCTTTCTTTATATTTTGAAATTTAACAGCATCTTCTAAAACAGCACCTTTATCTATCTGACCAACATTTTTTCTATAAATTTCTTGCCAAGGCGTTTGACTCTCCGGATATGAAGGAATTCCATCCAATTTTCTTTTTTCTATTTCCTTTTCGTCAACTAGCATATCAGCAGTGTATTTATTTAAGTCTATTTTAATTATATCTCCAGTTCTTAACCATGCTAAGCCACCACCCACAGCACTTTCAGGAGAAGCATTTAGAATAGAAGGGCTTCCTGAGGTGCCTGATTGTCTACCATCTCCAATACAGGGCAATTCTTGTACTCCTTTTTTTATTAGTTCATCTGATGGTTGCATATTAACAACTTCTGCAGATCCTGGCCAGCCAACTGGACCAGCTCCGCGGATTACTAGTATAGAATTTTCATCCATGTTAAGACTTTTATCATTGACTCTATGATGATAATCTTCTGACCCTTCAAAAACTATAGCCCTTCCTTCTAAAACACCCTCTTTTCCTGGTTTAGATAAAAATTTAGCCCTAAAACTATCAGAAATTACAGAAGTTTTCATAATAGCGGCATCAAAGAGGTTACCTTTTAATACTATAAAGCCGGCTCTATCCATTAATGGTTTATTAAATGGTGTTATGACATCATGATCTTTAATTTCAATTCCTTTTAAATTTTCTTCTAATGTTTTTCCAGTTGCTGTTAAAACACTACCATTTAATTTTTTATGTTTTAAAAGCTCTGACATAATTGCTGCTGTTCCTCCAGCTCTATGATAGCTTTCACATAAATATTTTCCTGCAGGTTGTATGTTTGCCATTAAAGGTATGTCATAGCCAATTTTTTGCCAGGCTTCTGTTTCCAGTTCTATACCAATATGTCGTGCAATTGCAGTTAAATGCATCTGAGCATTTGTTGAGCCACCTATTGCTGAATTGACAATTATTGTATTTTCAAAGGCTTCTCGTGTCATAATCTTGGATGGAGTTAATTCTTCTTTAACCATGTCTACTATTCTTAAACCTGTTTTATAAGCCATTTGTCCTCGTTCTCTATAAGGAGCTGGAATATTAGCATTACCTGTTAAGCTCATGCCTAGAGACTCTGCTAAAGAATTCATAGTTGAAGCTGTGCCCATAGTGTTACAATGGCCATCTGAAGGAGCAGATGATGTAACAATATCTACAAATTCTTTATAATCAATTCTACCTGCTGCTAATTCTACACGACTATCCCATACTGCCATTCCAGAGCCTGCTAATTTACCTTTGTACCACCCATCTAACATAGGTCCTCCATTAAGAACTATAGCGGGTATATTTACTGTTGCTGCTGCCATAAGGCATGCAGGTGTAGTTTTGTCACATCCTGTAGTTAAAACAACTCCATCTATAGGGTAACCATGCAATATTTCAACTAACCCTAGATAAGAAAGGTTTCTATCTAGTGCAGCAGTAGGTCTTTTCAATGTTTCTTGAATTGGATGTACTGGAAATTCAAATGCAATACCGCCAGCAGATCTAATTCCTTCTCTAATACGCTCTGCTAATTTCAGATGAATTCTATTGCAAGGACTTATATCTGACCCTGTCTGAGCAATACCTATTATAGGTTTTCCAGAGGTTAACTCTTCTGGAGTATATCCATAATTCATAATTCGTTCTAAATAAATGGAGGTGTTTGCAGGATCTTCAGGATTGTCAAACCATTCTCTGCTTCTTAATTTATAATTTGATTTTTTAG
>CAWVYV010000085.1:0-4958 GCA_963934475.1 uncultured Alphaproteobacteria bacterium
TTAAGGTTTTTAGAATATAGAGCGCCTACAGTAATAGCGGCTGTAGTATTTTTTGGTTCTGGCTCTAATATAATGTGTGGGTTTGTATATCCTATTGTTCTTAGTTGCTCTGCTACTATAAATCTATGTTGCTCACCTACTACAAATATTGGATCATTAAAAATTTTATTTTTGCATCTTAAAGTAGTTAATTGCAATAAGGAATAGGAATTAAAAATTTCTAAAAATTGTTTTGGTTTATCTTTCCTTGAAATCGGCCATAGCCTAGTCCCTGAACCTCCAGCTAAAATGAGAGGAGTAATTAATCTATTTTTTTTCATTAGTTAATCTTTCTTGGGTCAAATGCGTCTCTAACAGCTTCACCTATAAATACTAATAGAGAAAGTAAAATACTTATAGCAATAAATCCAGTGATTCCAAGCCATGGTGCTTGTAAATTATTTTTGCCTTGATTGAGTAACTCACCCAATGAGGCACTACCAGGAGGTAAACCAAAGCCTAAAAAATCTAAACTTGTTAAAGTTGTTACTGAAGCAGCTAATATAAATGGTAAATATGTAATTGTGGCAACCATGGCATTGGGTAATAGATGTTTAATAATAATCCTATAGTTAGACATACCCAAACACTTAGCAGCCTTTACATAATCAAAATTTCTTGCCCTTAGAAACTCTGCTCTAACTACTCCAACTAAACTCATCCAGCTAAATAGTAATAAAAGTATTAATAATATCCAAAAATTAGGAGTAATAATTGATCCAACTATGATTAATAGGTATAAAACTGGCATACCACTCCATATTTCTATAAACCTTTGTCCTAATAAATCCGTTAATCCTCCTAAGAAACCTTGAACTGAACCAAAAATAACTCCAATTATTGAAGAAAAAAATGTTAATAGTACACCAAAAATTATAGAAATTCTAAAGCCATATATTAGTCTTGCTAGTACATCTCTAGCTTGATCATCTGTTCCTAAAAGATTTGAAAAGCTTGGAGGAGAAGGGGCAGGTTCTTGTAAGTTGTAATTAACTGTTTGATGATTAAATGGTATTAATGGCCATATTGACCATCCATTACTTTCTATAAGATCAATAACATAATTGTCTCTATAATCAGCTAAAGTTTCAAAATCTCCACCAAAGACTGTTTCAGAATAATTTTGAAAAATTGGAAAGTAATAATCATTATTATATTTTATTAATAAAGGCTTATCATTTGCAATAAATTCTGCAGGCAATGTAATAAATAAAATTACAAATAAAAAGTATAAAGAATATAAACCTCTTTTATTTTTTTTAAAATTAAGTATTTTTCTTTGGTTTATATTGATCATTTTGATAGCACTATCTTTTTTCAAAATCTATTCTTGGGTCCACAAATGTCATAGCTAAATCTCCAATTATATTCATAAAAAGTCCTAATAATGTAAAGACGTATAATGTTGCAAACATTATAGGGTAATCTCTATTAATTGCTGCTTCAAAGCCTAGTAACCCTAGCCCGTCTAAAGAAAAAATTATTTCCGTTAATAAAGCACCTGTAAATAATATACTTATAAAGGCTGTCGGAAAACCCGCTATTATTATTAACATTGCATTTCTGAATATATGGCCATATAAAATTTTATTTTCAGTATTACCTTTAGATCTAGCGGTTAAAACATATTGTTGATTTATTTGGTCTAGAAAGGAGTTTTTAGTTAACATAGTTAAACTGGCAAAACCCCCAATGACTAAAGATAATATAGGTAATGCAAGATGCCACATATAATCTAATATCTTCTCATATGTATTTAGATCGTTCCAATTTTCAGATATTATGCCTCTTAGAGGGAATATATCTAAGTACCTTCCTCCAGCGAAAAGTATAATTAGTAAAATTGCAAATAAAAATGATGGTATTGCATTTCCAATTATTACAACTACACTGGACCAGATATCAAATTTTTTCCCATCATTAACAGCTTTAAAAACACCTAATGGAATAGAAATTAAATATATTAATAAAGTGGTCCAGAGACCTAAAGAAATAGATACAGGAAGTTTTTCTAGAACTATATCTATTACTTTTCTATCTTGAAAAAATGAATCACCAAAATCAAATACTAAATAGTTTTTAATCATTTTATAAAATCTAATATGAGGAGGTTGATCAAAACCATACATTTTTTCTATTTCAGCTATTATACTTGGGTCTAACCCTTGAGCACCTACATATGTATTATTAGAAGATATAAAATTATTTTGACTTTCTAAACCATCTTTCATGCCGCCAGAAATTCGTTCTGTAGCACCTACATCTATTCCTTGTAGTCTTGCTATTGTACTTTCTACAGGCCCTCCTGGGGCAAATTGTATAATAATAAAATTAAGCAGTATTATTCCAAATAATGTAGGAATAATAAGTATTAAGCGTCTAAGAAAATAAGATATCATTTTATATATAAATTTTTATTTAATTATTTTATTGAATTATACCACCAAGTTTCAGGAAACCCTAAATTATATTTAGGTATATTTTTTGGTCTTTTTAATTTTTTCCAGTACGCTAATCTCCATTTTTTAATATGCCAATGAGGTATAATATAGTGACTATGAAGCAAAACTCTGTCTAAAGCTTTGGCATGTAATATTAAATCATTTCTATCAGAGGCTTGAATTATTAGTTCTATCAGGTCATCAATCGCTTTATTTTTTATGCCTATCCAGTTATAACTTCCATTTATATCTGCACTTTGAGACGACCAATAGTTTCTTTGTTCATTACCTGGGTTTAAACTCTGACCTCTTGACATAACTACCATGTCAAAATCATAATTATCTAACCTGTTTTTATACTGAGCTGTATCTACTATTCTTATGTTTGCTTGTACGCCTAATTTATTCAAGTTCTTAATAAATGGTGCAACTATTCTTTCAAAAGCAGGGCTTAATAATAGTATTTCAAATTTTATTTCCATACCTTTTGGATTTTTTAAAGTATTGTCATCCAATGTATAATTTGCATTCTTAAGTATATTTATTGCTTCAAGTAAATTCTTTCTATTATTTCCTGAACCATCTGTTAAGCCTGGGTTATAAACAGTTGAAAACACTTCTGATGGAATAATATCTTTATATTTATTTAGTATGCTTAATTCTTCTTGTGAAGGAAGACCAGTAGAAGCCAAATTTGAATTAGAAAAATAGGACATGCTTCTAATATATTGTCCATAAAATAATGTTTTATTGGTCCATTCAAAATCAAAAGCTAAAGAAAGAGCTTTTCTTAAATGTATATTATTAAATATTTCTTTTCTAGTATTGAAAACAAAAGCTTGCATTCCTTGTGGTAACTCATGGTCCAGCTCTTCCTTAATAAAGGAAGAGTTATCTTTTAAATTGTTGTAGGCTGTTGACCACTCTTTAGAAATATTCTCAGATCTGAAATCATACTCTTTAGCTTTAAGAGCTTCTATCATGACATTGCTATCTCTATAATAATCATATTTAATAACATCAAAATTATTTTGTCCTATATAAACAGGATGGTTTTTAGCCCAGTGCTCTTTTATTCTTTGATATATAATATTTTTACCTACTGAAACATTTTTTATTCTATAAGGGCCAGATCCTAAGGGGATAAAACTTCCAGAAGAGTTAAAATTTTTATTTTTCCAAAAATGTTTAGGAAGGATTTTCATTTGGCCAATAATAATAGGTAATTCTCTATTTTTTATATTTTTAAAATTAAATTTAATTGTGTATGAATCAATTACTTCAATACTTTTAATATCTGAATAATAAGATTTATAAGAAGGATGCCCTTTTTCTAGAATAGTTTTAAATGTCCATTCAACATCTGCCGCAGTAATAGGCATGTTGTCATGCCATTTTGCATTTTTTTGCATATAGAAAGTAATAGAAGATTGATCAGGAGAGACATTCAAGGTTTTTGCAAGTAGCCCATAAGCAGTAAAGGGCTCATCTAATGAAGTAACCAATAAGCTTTCATAAATACTATCCAACCCAATTGCTGGAACACCTTTTAAAATAAATTGATTCAAGGAATCAAAGGTACCTCTTTCCGCAAGACGTATTCTTCCTCCTTTTGGTGCTGAGGGGTTTACATAATCAAAATGTTTAAAGTCTTTATGATACTTGATTTGATCAAATACTGAAATTGCATGAGGATGATTATATTCATCTTCAGCATTAGCTAAATTAATTATAAATAATAAGCTTATTAAAACCTTTATTTTAATTAAAATAGATATATTAAATATAAACATACCATTTATATAATTTATCTATTCAAGACTTTGCAAGTATTTAATTATATTAGCTCTATCATTATCTTTTTTAATTCCAATAAAACTCATTTTTGTTCCAGGAGCCCATTTTTTTGGATTTAATAAAAAATTATCTAAATTTTTATTATTCCATTGTTCTTTAATAGCAATTAAGGCTTTTGAATATTTAAAATTTTCTATTGAAGCTATTTCTCTTAAATATATACCGAATAAATTTGGCCCTATTTTATTAGGCCCGTTTTTTTCAAAAGAATGACAAGCAACACATTTTTTTGTTATTAGTTTCCCTGCATCAAGATCAGCATTTTTTAATCTTTCTTCTATATCTATTATAATACTATCTAATTCAGGTTTAATTTGTACTTCTGTAATTACATTTGTCTCTTTTATATCCGTGTGGTGTAAAGTATTGTCTTCTGTATATAAGGTATTACTTAGATTTTTAATTACTAAAAGGACTAAAATAATAGAGAATATTGCTCCCATTATTTTATTAAGTTCAAAACTGGACATTAAATTATGCGCTTTCATTTAATATTTAAATATGTATACTTTTGATTCTTATCTTCTAGCATTGAGATATGTTAATATTATGAATTTATCAAGTATAATATGAATAAAAATATAGAATAAATAATGAAAAAAACTTTAATTATTATACCTA
>CAWVYV010000086.1:0-4879 GCA_963934475.1 uncultured Alphaproteobacteria bacterium
TTTTTCTTGGATATTTTTTTCCACCAATTATTCTAATTAAATTATTTAATAATTTTTTTTGAAAAATGTTAGGTAGCTTTTTAAAATCTTCTAATGATACTTCACATATACCTGCTTCATTAAATTTAATACTATCTTTTATATTGTTATAAATAACTCTATCTATGCTAAGTTTTAATTTTGCAAAAAGATTGATACTTTTATCAAAACTATCAAATAAATCACTATTTATTAATAATTTGCGTGTTTTAGTTCTAGAATATTTTGTATCTAAATTTGAAGGGTCTTCGACCCAAGCAATATTATTTTTATTACATGCTTTTATCAGCGCTTTTTTTTTAAGATTAAGTAATGGCCTAATTAGGTTTAATTGTCCATAAGAGGTAAGAAGCTTAGTTTTTTCTTGCATGCAACTTAAACCATCTAAACCGCTATTTGCTTCTAATCTGATTATAAATGTCTCAACTTGGTCATCTGCATGATGTCCTAATAATATACCATCACATTTATATTTATTACAGGCTTCACATAAAAGGTCATAACGAGCTATTCTAGCAGATTCTTGTATTTTTGTGCTGGGTTTTTCTTTGTCCCAAATTAGTGTATGATGATCTATCTTTAAAATATTCATTAAATGTTTAACTTGGATTGCTTCTTTTCCAGAATCTTTTCGAAGTTGATGGTCTACAGTGAATGCAATCAGTTTATAATTATATTTATGCTTAAACTTATTAGACACAATCGCTAGAGCCAAACTATCTGCTCCACCAGATATTGCAACTGCAATATTTTTTCCTATAAAAATATTTTTATTTTTATTAATAAAGTTTTCAAAGTGAATTGTTAATAGGTCCGTATTTTTCAATATATTATTTACAGTCCAGCTTTTCTTTAAAGGTTTTGGCTCTATCAGAAATTCTTGAAGGTGCACCTGGAAATTCTTTATCTAACTTTTTGAATGTTGCACAAGCATCTGTATTTTTATTAAGTGAATTTAAGGATATCCCTAATTTAAATAGCTGATCAGCAGCTTTAGAACCATTAGGAATCTTTATATAACCTTCTGCAAAAGTAGCCGCAGCCTTTTGATGGTCTTTTCTTACAAAAAATGTTTGTCCTAACCAATAATAAGCATTGCTAGTTAAGTTATGATCAGGGTAGTCTTTAATAAATGTGCTAAAAGCTGCTTCTGCTGCTTCATAATTACCTTTTGATAAAATATTATAGGCTCTTTGGTAAATTTCTTCAGGATTCTTTGAAATAGATACAATAGAGTTGTTATTTTTAGTACTATCTATTCCTTCTATAGGAGATGTTTCTATTGTATTTTTTTGCGGAGCAATATTCTCTTTAATAATTTCACCCTTGCCAGAATTAGGATCAATTTTTGCTAATACTTCTACTGTAGTATTATTTTTAGCATCATTCATAATATTTAATTCATCTTTTTCGCTGCTATTTTTCTTATTAGCCATGCCAGGATATATTGGATATTCTTCTACTAAATCATCTTGAAGCTCCTTTATCTCATTTTTATTATCTGCTGTAGATAATTTTTGGTTATTAATGAGATCAATTTTTTCTTCTAAGAGAGAATTTTGTGTCATTAATTTTTCTATTTGCCTTCTAACATAGCTAATCTCTTCAATAAGACCTTCTAGTGATCTTGACTTTTCTTCAAGCACTAACAATCTTCTTTCATGGCCAGCTATTGCATCTAAACTTAATGCCCCTTGTTCTTTATTTAATTTTGTTGAAGTGCTTGACAGTACTTTATCTTTTCCTTGGTATACTTTTCTTTCAAGGTCATTAATTTTTGTATTTAAGCCTTCAATTTTATTAAGGATTGTTTCATTAATAGTAGGTTTTTTTTCACTACTATCTTGTGCATAAACAGGCATCACAATTAAGATGTTTGTATTTATTAAAGCAAAGATAAAAACAAAAATTTTAATATTCATTTTTTATATGTTTCTAATTACCATTTATAAAAGTTACAGCTGTCCTATTTTGAGCCCAAGACCAATCATCATGCCCCTCAACTGTAGGCTTTTCTTTTCCATAAGAAATTACTGCAATTCTATTGGCATCAATACCTAGTGATATTAAATAATTCTTTACGGCTGAAGCTCTTCTTTCTCCCAGGGCTATGTTATATTCTCTAGTACCTCTTTCATCACAATGACCTGTAATAGTTACAGATAAATCTGGGTTTCTATTAAGAAATTGGTATTGTTTTTGCAAGGTGCCAGCACTTTCATCACTAATAGTGGTTTCATCATACCCAAAGAAAATTCTATCCCCGACATCAATCAATTCAGAAGATAACTTTTCCTCTACTGTTAACTCTACTTCGTCCATTTGGATTGGAGTGGCAGTATTATCAGTTATTTCTATTTCTTCTGTTGAAGTACTATTTTGTTCTGTATTGCCACCTTCAGCATTTAGCAACAAACTGCTTTGGTCTTTATTAGCACAACCTATAAAGCACGATAGAGTGACAATAATTATGATAGTTTTAAAGTACTTAAACATCTATTTTCCTTAATAATAATAATATATGTACTCATACTATATTATATAAATAAATATTACATTATAATAAATTATTTTTTTCATGTATATTAGTTTATATTTTTTGGGCTCCATGAAGGGTCAGAGGCATCTTCAGGAGTAATTAATTCCCTTTCTCTATTACCTGTTATATCTATTACAAATATCCTGGTTCTCATGCTCCCATCTTTTTGAGGAGTCTGTCTGAAAAAACTTAGAACCCTCCCGCCTGGTGCCCACGTGGGACCTTCTGTAAGATAACCTTCTGCTATTAATCTTTCTGCTGATCCATCGGGATGCATTAAGCCTATAAAAAATCTTCCCCTTGTAAATTTAGTGAATGCTATATAATCACCTCGTGGAGACCAAACAGGGGTTGCATAACTTCCTCTTCCAAAACTTATTCTTTTAGGGTCCTTACCATTTTTTTTCATTATATAAAGATTCTGCCCACCAGATCTATCAGAATTAAATACTATATTTTGACCATCTGGAGAAAAAGAAGGAGAAGTATCAATTGCTTTACCCTTTGTGAGTTGTTTAATTTTTTTATTATCAAGATTCATCAAATGAATGTTTGTGGAACCATTTTGAGATAAAGACATTATTAAATTGGAGCCATCTGGAGAAAACCTAGGAGAAAAAGACATCCCAGGAAATTGTCCTAATATATTCATTTTACCTGTAATTAAATTATACAAATAAACACTAGGCTTAATTCCTCTATTTATACCTCTATATGAAAAAAAAGTTATTTGTTGTTGGTTGGGAGAAAATCTTGGAGTTAAAACTAATGCATTACCATCTGTTAGGAACTGATGATTAGCACCATCTTGGTCCATAATAGCAAGCCTTTTCTTTCTATTTGTCTGTGAACCAGATTCTGAAACATATACTATTCTTGTATCAAAATATCCTTCCTCACCAGTTAATCGTTCATAAATTTTATCTGATATAATATGAGATATCCTTCTCCATGATTTTGTTTTAGAAGAAAGAGATATGCCAAACATTCTTTTTTCTCCATATACATCCCATAACTCAACGCTAACACTTATTTTATTATCAGACTTTTTTAATATCTTTCCTGTTATTAGGGCCTGTGCATCTATAATTCGCCAGTCTCTAAATTTTGGAGTAGCATTAAGCTGTTCTGGATTTTGCATATAGGCATCTCGATTAAGCAATTGAAATAGTCCTGAATTTACTAAATTGTTTGCGATTAAATTAGGAATATCTTTATGAAGTTTCAATTCTTTTAGCTCCTCTTCAATAGAGAAATAAGATATTGCAACTGGCATTGCTTGAATATTTCCCCCCATAATATCTATTTGAAGAGGCTCTTCTTGGGAAAATGCAAAACTAGAATTTAATATAAAAAAAATAGAAAAAGAAATATAGGTAAAAAAAGTAAATTTTAGAATTTTTTTATTTATTTTAAACATATACTTCCTCCATATAATTCTATCTTATTTATGTTTTATAAGGTGTAAAGCGAATATCAATAATTTTCCAGGAGTTATATTCTTCTTGAGGAAGCTTATCAAATTTACCTAATCTTTTTATAGCACGCTGAGCAGCTTCGACATATGGTAAATAGGTTGGGTCATCTTGAGCTTTTTTTAGAGAGCTTTTATCTATAACAGTTTTATTTATAGTGCCATCTGGCCTGACATATATTCTTATCTGAACACCAATATCCTTTACTAATTTAAGGTCTGGAGCAGGAGGAATAGTATAGTTTTCCCTGATTTGTTTCCAAATAGTATTAGCTATAGACCTTTTAATATTTTTTATTTCTTCCTTAGATTTTTTTTTCTGAGGTTGGGGCTTTTTGATCATTTCTTTTATTGGTTTTATGGGCTTATTGATAGGTTTAGGTTGATTCTCTGCAAGGTTTTTTAGCATGTCATCAAAAAGATTATCATCATTTTTTTCTTTAGGTTTTTCTACTTTTTTTTCTTTAGGTTTTTTTTGTGGGGGTTTAGGTTTGATATTTGTTTTTTTTATTATTTCAACAGCTTCATTTATTTTAGGAGTACTTTTTGGTTTTTGTTTTGGTGGAGCTACCTTTATAGCAGTTTTTTTATTCGCTTTTATCTCTTTTACTATTTTTTTTTCTACCTCTTTTTTTACACCTTCATTTATAATTTCAACAGATATATAATCTATTTCTTTTATTTTTATTTTGGGAAGGGTTATAAAAATGAAAACAAAAATTAAGCCATGTATAAATAAAGATGAGTAAAAAGCTTTTTTCAATTTTTATTCTTCAGTCTTTTGTTTTGTTAGTAACGCCACTTTATTAAAGCCTGCATTGGTAATT
>CAWVYV010000087.1:0-4864 GCA_963934475.1 uncultured Alphaproteobacteria bacterium
ACATATAACTTATCTAAGGCTTCTTTAGGAGATAAAGCATCTAAATTAATAGCTGACATATCATCAATTAAACTATTAACAATGTTTGTTTTGTTTTTAATTACTAAAGCTTTAACTTCTTTTTTCTCCCTACCTAAATTGGCTTGTGCTCCTGATGCTTCAAATTCTTCTAAAATTTTCTTAGCTCTAATTAAAACTGAGTTTGGAATTCCCGCTAAAGAGGCGACATGAATACCATAAGAACCTTTGGCTACTCCCTTAATTACAGTATACAAAAATATAACCTTATTCTCCCATTCTTTTACCTGCATAGTATGGCAAGATAAAGATGCAAGAGTATCAGATAATTTGGTTAGTTCATGGTAATGTGTGGCAAAAAGCGTTCTGCATTTTGAAGTATTATGCAAATGCTCTAAAATGGACCATGCAAGAGAAAGTCCATCATAAGTAGAAGTTCCTCTGCCAACTTCATCCATAATTACTAATGATTTTTCTCCTGCTTGATTTAAGATTGCCGCAGTTTCTAACATTTCTACCATAAAAGTTGAGCGACCACTTGCTAGATCATCCGAAGAACCCACCCTACTAAATAATGCATCTACAATTCCTATTGAAGCTTTTTTTGCCGGAACATATGATCCTGCCTGTGCTAAAATTGCTATAAGAGCATTTTGTCTCAAAAAAGTTGATTTCCCTGCCATATTAGGTCCTGTCAAAAGCCATATCTTGTCTTCTTTCTTTAAATGGCAATCGTTACTAAAAAACTTACTTTCGCCACTTTTCTGCATAACTAATTCAACAGATGGGTGCCTACCTCCTATTATTTGTAAACTTTGATCATCTAAGATAGATGGTCTGACAAAGTTATTTAATATAGAAACTTCTGCTAAAGAAGAAACTACATCTAAACGCGAAAGAGCATAAGATATATTAGCCAAGGCATCATGTTGATTAGTTATTAAAGTCTTAACCTCTTCAAATATACGTAACTCTATATCTATTGCTTGTTCTGCAGCATTACTGATGGATTCAGAAAGTTGAGAAAGAGATTCTGTTACAAAACGTGCTGCACCCTTTAAGGATTGCCTAGGAATAAACCTTTCTGAATGTTCGGTTTCTAAAAATTTAGTTTTTTGTAATTGAGTAACTTCAAAAAAATACCCTATTACATTATTATATTTAATCTTGAGTGATGTTAGTCCTGTTTTTATTTTTTCTTCAGCTTCCATTTCTAAAATGTGCTGTCTACTTTGGTCTCGAAAAGAACGCACTTCATCTAATTCTTTTGAGTAGCCCTTTTTAACAAAGCCTCCGTCTTTAACAAAAAGTGGTAAGTTTTCAGAAAGAATATCTGTTAATGTATTTAATAGCTCATAACACTGACCCAGGTTATTCTTAATTGTTATAAAACCTTTTGGAATATTTTTATCTAAAAAATTATCTAAATTATGTGCTGCCTCTATTCCCAGCTTTATAGACTTAATATCCCTTGGCCCACCTCTAGAAAGAACCACCCTCGCTTTTGCTCTATCTATATCGGCTGAAGATTTTAATGTTTTTCGAATATTTTCTCTTACTTTATTTTTATCTATTAAAAACTCAATCATGTCTAGACGACTATTAATTTCTTCCGGACTAGTCAAAGGAGCAGAAATATCTTTGTCTAACTGTCTTGCCCCTACAGCAGTCAATGTCATATCTACAGAATCTATTAGACTTCCTTTTTTATTGCCGTCTAGAGTTTCATTGATTTCTAGACTTTTTCTTGTAGAGTTGTCTATACGCATCAGTGATTCATTTTTTATAGATTTAGGAAACCTTATAGGAGGTAAATTACCTTTTTGGGTTAAGGAAACATAGTCCAATAAAGACCAACAAGTTATGATTTCATTTTCTGAAAAGCTTCCAAAAGAAGCTAAAGTTTTAACACCGTAGTGAAGGCAAATTAATCTTGCTGCTTTTTTACTATTATTTATACTTTGAATTAAAGGGGATATAACACAGTCAAAAGTTTTTTTTATCAAATCTGAATAATAATTGCCTACTGTATCCGTAAGCAAAATTTCGCTTGGACGAATTCTTGCAATAACAGATAAAAAATTATATTTAGAACATAATTCTGTATAAAGTTCTCCTGTAGAAACATCCATCCATGCTATTCCTACATTTTCTCTATTTGTATATATAGACAGTAAAAAATTATTTTTACCTGCATCTAGTAAAGTTTCTTCCGTTAATGTACCCGGAGTAACAATTCTTACTACTTCTCTTTTCACTAAAGCTTTTGTGCCACCTCTTAATTTTGCTTCTTTGGGACTTTCCGTTTGTTCACATATAGCAACTTTATAATTGTTTTTTGTCAGTTTTTCTAAGTAGGGCATATATGCATGATATGGTACACCACACATGGGGACAGGGTTTCCATCATATTTTCCCCTACTGGTAAGTGCAATATCTAATTCTTTAGATGCAATTACTGCGTCCTCAAAAAATAATTCATAAAAATCTCCCATTCTAAAAAAAAGTAGACTGTCCAAATTATCTGATTTAATTTCTAAAAACTGTTGGAACATGGGCGTTGTTTTTAATAGTGCTTCACCATTAACCTTTGATAAAAGTGGCAGTGATTGTTGTTCTAATTCATTATCAATTGGCATCATTATTTCTCTAATAAAACAAATTACTATTGGGCCTTCACTATAACATATTGATTAGAATTTCTCATAAAAAATATATCCGTATTAAATAGAAAAATAATTACCAGAAATTCGGTATTAAATAGATGGACGTTATTTATTATAAACTGTAATCTTAGAGTTATGTCAATTACTCAGGATTAATAAATGCCAAAATCTTTGCAGCCTATAGATGCTCTAAATTTTCATTCAAAAGGAAAGCCGGGTAAGTTAGAAATCGCACCAACAAAACCTTTGACGACTGCTAGAGACCTATCTCTTGCTTATTCTCCAGGGGTTGCCGTACCGTGTTTAGAAATAGAAAAAAACCCTTCTGCTGCCTATGACTATACCGCTAAAGGTAATATGGTCGCCGTTATATCCAATGGGACAGCTGTTCTAGGCTTAGGAAATATTGGGGCACTTGCTTCTAAACCCGTCATGGAAGGCAAAGCTGTTTTATTCAAAAGATTTGCAGATATTGATGGGATCGACTTAGAAGTAAATACTCAAGACGCTGATGAATTCATCAATAGTGTAAAATTTTTAGGAAAATCTTGGGGAGGTATCAACCTCGAAGATATTAAAGCTCCGGAATGTTTTATAATTGAGGAAAAACTGTCTGAACTTTTAGATATACCTGTTTTTCATGATGACCAACATGGCACTGCCATAATAGCAGCTGCAGGTCTTATTAATGCCTTAGATATTACAAACAGAAAAATTGACAATTTTACTATGGTTGTTAATGGAGCTGGCGCCGCAGGAATTGCTTGCGCTGAATTATTAAATGCTCTTGGGATGCCTAAAAAAAATATTATTATGTGTGATACTAAAGGCATCATTCATAGAGAAAGAACAGATCTAAACCAGTGGAAATCAGCACATGCAATTACCACAACAAAACGGTCTTTAGCAGAAGCCTTAGATGGTGCCGATGTTGCTTTTGGGCTATCGGTCAAAGGTGCTTTTTCAAAAGAAATGATGAAAAAAATGGCTCCTAACCCAATAGTTTTTGCTATGGCTAACCCGGACCCAGAAATTACACCTGAAGATTTAAAGAAAGTTCGGCCAGATGCAATTATTGCAACAGGTAGATCAGATTACCCTAATCAAGTTAATAATGTTTTAGGCTTTCCTTTTATTTTTAGAGGAGCTTTAGATGCTAGGGCATCAAGAATCAATATGGAAATGAAAATTGCAGCAACAAATGCTTTAGCACAATTAGCAAGACAAGATGTGCCTGATGAGGTCGCTGCGGCATATAGTGGTGAAGAATTACACTACGGCCCACAATATATTATTCCTACGCCTTTTGACCCAAGGCTTATAACTACTATTCCGCCAGCAGTGGCGAAAGCAGCAGCCGATTCAGGCGTAGCACAAAAACCCATAAAAGATTATTCAAAATATCATAGAGAATTAGCTGTGAGATTAGATCAAACAGCTTCAATGATACAAATGATTTCTTCAAGAGTAAAAGACAACCCTAAAAAAATGGTGTTTGCAGAAGGTGAAGAAGATAGAATTATAAGAGCTGCTTATCAATGGAATAAATCCGGGTATGGGGATGCAATATTAATAGGGCGAAAAAGTAGAGTATTAGAAGCAATAGAAAATTTAGGATTAGACCCCAACCAAAAAGGTATAGAAATTTTAAATGCTAAAATTAGTGTACATAATGATCATTATGCTGAGTTTTTATATTCTAGGCTACAAAGGTCTGGTTTTCTAAAAAGAGATTGCATAAGACTTATTAACCAAGATAGAAATAGTTTTGCCGCATGTATAGTTGCAACAGGGGATGCAGATGCAATGGTAACTGGTACAACAAGAAATTACTATGCAAGTTTAGAAGACATTAAACGCGTTCTTGCTATAGAAAAAGAAAAGATACTGTTTGGATTATCAATAATGATAACGAGAACAAGAACACTTTTTATTGCTGATAGTACTGTTAACCATACTCCTACATCTGAACAATTAGCAGATATTGCCGTACAAGCAGCAAATGAAGCAAAGGCACTTGGGCACACACCAAGAGTTGCATTACTTTCTTTTGCAAATTTTGGTAACCCCACACTGACTGGTACAGAACGTATTCATGAAGCAATAGAAATATTAAATAAGAGAAAAGTAGACTTTGAGTATGATGGAGAAATGAGTGCAGATGTTGCCCTTAATAAAGA
>CAWVYV010000088.1:0-4856 GCA_963934475.1 uncultured Alphaproteobacteria bacterium
GCAGAAGCATTTTCTCTATTTTTACCTGCCTTCTCCTTAAATTGAGTCATTCTATTTAACCAACCTAAGCGAGCTACACAATTAAAAATCCAAGCTAGTTCAGCATGAGCAGAGACTTGTGATTGTGCAAATATAATTGATTTCTCAGGGTTTATTCCAGCCGCAATAAAAGAAGCTGCAACTTCTAATATATTATTTTTTAAAACTTTTGGGTCTTGCTTTACAGTAATTGCATGCATGTCTACTACACAATAAATACATTCATGATTATTTTGTAGTGATACAAAATTTTTAATAGCCCCTAGATAATTTCCTAGGTGCAAATTACCCGTAGGTTGTACTCCTGAAAAAACTCTTCCCATACTTCACCTCTTAATTGAGTTATATAAAAGACTATAAAGTCTAATACTATTTATATAAAATACTATTTATTATTATTTTATATTTTATTCGAAATAAAATATTTTTTTAAACCTAATATATAGCTAAAAGAGAAGAATATAAAAACCCCTACTACTATAAATGATGATAACTTAAATATATTTATAAACTTTGAAGGTATTAAATAGTAATTTAAATAAAATTGATTCAAAACATATAGAGATAAGAACATAATAATAGTCGTTACTATTATTTTAATAAGAGCAATAAAAAATATATTTGATACTATATAAAAACGTCTTTTAATTAATATAAATAATAATAATAGCGCATTTATATATCCTGCAATACATAATGAAAGTGCAATTCCTAAATAGCCAATTTTATTCATTAAATACCATGTTAAAATAATATTTATAGTTGCACAAAATGCAGCTATTTTTACTGGTGTTTTTGTATCCTGTCTTGCAAAAAAATTAGGAGAAAGTACTTTAATAAACATAAAGGCTGGGATAGCTAAAGCATATATATTTAATGCATTAGATGTAGCAACTATATCAGATTCTATAAATGCACCATATCCAAATAATGTAGATATTACTAAGTGGGACAAATATATAAGCGCTACGGATGAAGGTATAGAGAAAAAAATTGTTAGTAAAATTGCTCTTTCTTGCACTAAATTTTGTTTTTTAATTTGTCCTAGATTAATTTTTTTTGCTAAATCAGGTAAAAGCGCTGTTCCTATTGCTATACCTATTATACCTAAAGGTAATTGTGCTATCCTGTCTGAATAATAAAGCCAAGATATTGCACCTGGTATCTGACTTGCAAAAATAGACCCTACTAGTAAATTAACCTGAATTACTCCGGCACCAAAAGCCCCGGGTATAAATCTTTTTATAAAAAGTTTGATATCATTATCAATTTTTGGAAATGAAATACTAAACGCTAGTCCATTTCTATAGCTATCCCAAGCCAGAAGCAACATCTGAAATACTCCTGCTAGCAATACTGCCCAAGACATAATAATACCAACATCACTTGCAATATATCTAGACATAATAAGCGCAATAATTAAAAACACATTTAAAATGATAGGAGCTGCTGCTCCAGACCAAAATTTTCCATTCGTATTTAAGCAAGCTGCAAAAAGAGCAGTAAAAATAATAAAAATTAAATATGGAAAGATAATTCTTGCATACGGTACAGCTAACTCAAATCTTATAGCATCTTCCATAAAGCCTGGTGCTATTAGATAAATTATATTGGGCATAAAAATTTCAGACAAAACAATTAAAGGCAAAATAAAAACTAGTAAAAAAGAAGCTATTTTAGAGGTGAATAATATTCCTCCTTGAATACCATATTTTTCATATTCTTTTGATAATATAGGTATAAATGCCGCAGAAAAAGCTCCTTCTGCAAAAAACCTTCTAAAAAGATTAGGCACTCTAAAAGCGACTAAAAATGCATCAGCAATTGGCCCTGTTCCTAAAATAGATGCGAATAAAATATCTCTAATAAAACCCATTAACCTGCTTAATAAAGTCCAGGCACTCACAACAGCACTAGATTTATAAAGACCAGATAATTTATTGAAAGGGAACATTATACTTCTTCTAACGCTTTAATATTTTCATCTGTTTTTTCATGTATTGCTTGCATTAATTTGTCTTTAATTAAGTTAATTTTATTCTCTTCTATAATTTTACCACCTGTCAGATTCTTTACGTAAAAAACATCTACTGCTCTTACTCCATATGTACTTATTCTAGCTGTAGATATATGCAACCCTATTGAGAAAAATTCACTAGCTAATGTATGCAACAATCCTATTTTATCTTTTGAGTTTATTTCTATTACTGTATGTGACCTTGAAGATAAATTATCTATTAACACGCGAGGTTCAATTATGAAAGAATCTCTTCTAGAAGGAATTTGTATACTTTTAAATTCTTTCATTAATACTTTAGGGTTTCTTTCTTCAGAAATGGTTTTTCTAATAGTTTCTATAAGAACCTTTAATCTGTTCTTTTGTTCAATAATAGAAGAGGCATCTGCAGATCTAACTAAAAAAGTATTAACTGTCATTCCATCTTTAGTTGTTACTATTCGTGCATCCTGCACAGACGTTCCAGCTAAAGCTAATGCAGCGCAAGTTCTTGCAAATAACCCTAAATGGTCTTGGGTATAAATAGAAACCTCTGTTACTCCTTGATCTTTTAATGGTTCTGCAAAAATTTTTAATTTTAAATTTTCCTTATCTGCATCCAAAATTAAACTTGCATGGCGCACATGAACATCCGAGCTTATATTAGTCCAATAATAAGAATAAAAACGATTAGTATAATCTATAAATTCTTGTTCTTTCCATTGAATCAATGAATCTCTTAATTTGTTTCTAGATTTTTCTTCTCTAATTGTTCTAGACTTTTGATCTCCCCCACCATTTATTTCCATTAAGGTTTCATCATAAACAACCTTTAATAAATTATCTTTCCAAGAATTCCATATTTCAGGGCCAACTGCTGTAATATCAGCTACTGTTAATAAATATAATAATCGTAATAATTCTGCAGATTGTATTTTATTTTTTAGATCAATAATGGTCTTGGGGTCTTGAAGGTCTCTTTTAAAAGCAATCGTAGATAATAAAAGATGGTTTTCTACTAGCCAGATTACAGTTTCCACTTCATCAGAAAGCAACCCAAACTTTGGGCATAAATTTTTAGCTACTTGCCCTCCTAATATTGAATGATCTCCCCCTCTTCCCTTCGCTATATCATGTAAAAATAATGCTATATATAAAACTTTTTTTGATACTATTTGTTTTATTACTTTAGAAGCTAAGCCATACTTACTTTCATATTCTCCATTATCTATTTTTCTTAGAATACTGATAGCATTTATAGTATGTTCATCTACTGTATAAGTATGATACATATCGTGCTGTACCCTTGCTACGACTTTTTGAAAGTCTGGTATAAACCGTCCAAGCACCCCAGTTTCATTCATATTTCTTAAAACTTTATCTGAATTTAGTAAATTTGTAAGAATATTTATGAAATAATAATTAGCTTTTTTATCATTACGAATATCATCAATTTTTCTAATATTTAATTTAATTAAGTTTGTTAACTCGTTACTTAAATTTAAATTAAATTCTGCTGAAAAATCATATGCTTTAAATATATCAATGGGGTCAATATTTTTTATGCCTTTAGCTAAATGTATTTTATTATTATAAAACTCGAATATTCCATTTTTGTTTTTTTGAAATTTAAAAACTAAGTTTTTTAATAAAGAATTAGGCTTATTAAAGTTTTTGTTTTCTATATTTTCTAATACGCTCTTTGTTAAGTATCCTACTTCTTTAGCAAACAAATAATAATGCTTCATAAGTCGCTCTATTGGAATAGATCCTGCATGCTTAGTATAACCTAATTTTTCCGCTATTAATAATTGTAAATCAAATGTTAATCTGTCAGAATCATTAGTTCCATAATAATGCATTATTGCCCTTAAATTCATAAAATATTTTTCTGCTTTATCATAAAATAATGCTTCCTTTTTAGTCATTATTCCAGATTCTATATAGCCTGCTGAATTATTAACTTGATACATAAAAGAAATAATCCATCTAATAGTATTTAAATCTCTCAAGCCTCCTTTACATTCCTTAATATTTGGTTCTAAAAGATATCTAGAATCCCCCATTTTTTTATGCCGCGAATCTCTTTCTTTTAATTTAGTATAAAAAAAATTGTTTTTTTCTTTATTCAAAATTTCTGACTGAAAAAGGGCATTAAACTTTATCCATAAGTCTTGATTTCCAGATATAAATCTTGCATCTAATAATGTGGTACAAATAGTGTTATCGGCTCTAGCTTTTACAATAGTTTCTTCTAAACTTCGTACAGCGTAGCCAACCTTAAGTTTTAAGTCCCATAATAAGTATAATAATGTTTCAACAATCTGTTCTATTCTTGGTGTCATTTTATAAGGCGTCAAAACAAGTAAATCTATATCAGACCCTGGGGATAAATTTCCTCTTCCATATCCACCAACAGTAATTACTGCTAATTTATCAGAAGTAGTAGGGTTAGCTATAGGAAAAGCATAATTATTAATAGCATCAAAAGCACTTAATATGACTGCATCTATCATTTTTGATCTTAGCTCACCAGAACCAACACCGTCCTTATTTTCCATATATATATTTTTTATATTTTCTGAATGTTCATCAATAAATTTTTTAAGTATAGGGAGCAGCTTCTGTTTAAATGAAGTCTGAGAATTTTTTTCATGTATAGCTATCTCTATATCATGTATTAATTCTCTTCGTTTAAAGTGATATTTGCTAATCACAACAGTTTCCTATTTTTATTATTCTAACTCTTTTATTCTTTTAACATACACATATAACTTATCTAAGGCTTCTTTAGGAGATAAAGCATCTAAATTAATAGCTG